>JAFLBZ010000002.1 GCA_017303715.1 Rhodothermia bacterium
ACCAGGCCGTACATTTTACAGGCAGGGTCGTCGCAGAACTGATGGGATTTTAGCGTCTCAAATTCTGATTTTGTCAATGGCATGGCGGAAATTTTGGCGCTAAGATAACCATATTTCAACCGTTCAGCATCTCAATTTTGGTATTTTGCCTTGTCCGTTGGCTTTTTGTTTAAAATTGTGCCTAACGTTTTGCAGTTTGGCGAAGGTGGCGATTTTCACCACAAATGTTGATACGGAGAACCAAACTTTGATTAACCACAAATGTGTCTGCGGAGCACTGAACCGCCACTTTTGGGTAGGTGCTGTTGGGCGTAGGTTTTCTTGTCATCTCCATTTGTTTATGTGTTCTACTTTGTCGTCAAATTGTGCTGCTAATGATTTTACTCTTGATTTCAAAAGTAGCTTTCGTCCGTCAATTGTTCTTGTGAAAATCAAGTCGCAAGCACCTACAAGTCTTTCCCATTGGCTTTGGAAATATTCCGCTAAATTTTTGTTTCGCCCTAGTATTTCGGGAACAGAATGGTAATCTTTTTGCTTAACGAAAAGCATAAATCTATTCTTTCTGATAATTACATACCGTGGGTTGTCAATCGGAGCAATAATTTCTTGAAGTGCGTTTATAAATGTTGATTTGTCAAATGTAGTTCCACCTTCTAAATGACAATAAACTGCACCCCAATTGTCAACAGATGTTTCAACTTTCAATTTTGAATTGTCTGTTCGAATTGCACCTGCTTTTACTAATGAATTTAAAAGTGCATCACCAATTTGTTGAATGTCTTTTGAAATGTCTCGGTATTTAAAATACAATCTTAAGGTCTTGTAAGTCTGCCTGCCGAAAAACAATACGCCACCGATACCAATAATAGTTAGGAAAACATATAAGTCCTGCAAGGTTTTAATGTTTCTTGCAGCCCTTCCAAGTCCTTGTAAAATACCTTCTAAATATCCCAAAATTGAAAAGCCGAGCATTGCCATTAAATTCTTTATTGTATTGTTTAGATACATTGACTTTACAGTTTTGTATTCTCGTTCTTCGGGGAATGGAATTTTAATTTCTTCAACAAGATTTACCCCTGTCGCCAATGCTTCTTTCCAACGCTGTTTCAAACTTTCTCGGTCACCTGCGTGAGTAAACATTTCAAGGTTTTTCTTTTCGGCTTCTTCTTTATGGTGAATGTTTTCGGGCAAATTTAATCTGCCAATACCGTTTTCAATTCTGGGTTTTTCTTTGAATGAAACGCCTACAAAACTTCTGAAACGTCTTTTAAGTAAATCAAAATCGTCTCCGCCTGTGGGTGAAGTTGGGTCAATACAGACCAAATGCCAAATGTTACCTGTCTTATCACCATTTCCGTTTTGTGTTCTAATGGCTCTACCACGCATTTGATTGGATAGTACAAACGAACCTACAAAACTTGCCAAGATTAAAGAATTGATTGCTGGAGCGTCCCAACCTTCTCCAAGCAAAGATTTTGTTCCAATCAAAACTTCAATTTCTCCACGTTGAAAGATTTGAGTTACTATGTGAACAATGTCGTGTTTGAGTTGCTCAGTTTGACTGATTAAAATGTAACTGCTGTCAAAAGGAACAGGATTAGAGTTGATTTGTGTTATGCCATATTTTGCCGCTTTTGCTTCAAATGCAGGATAAGCACTAACAGGAATGATTATCATTGAACCTGTCAAAACAGCAATTTTCTTGTTCTCCTTATTTTCTCGTCTTAATTTTTCAAAGATTGGAATAACACCAATTTTATTTAGTTCAAGATTATTGTCGGGAGCGTTGATATAAAACTCTTTGCGGATAAAGTCGGAAAGAATTACTAAACGTAAATTGTTTCCTAAATTCTTGTACTCAAAATCAACAATTTCTTTGATGCCGTTTAGTTTGCTGATACTTGAAGTCAAAAATCCTGTAACTCTCTTGTTATGCGAAAAATTGATTTGTCGCCTTTCAATTGCTCCGTATCTTCTTAGTCGGTTTTCAAGTATTTTTTGATGTTCTTCAAAGGTTTTGAAGTGTTCTTTTTCTTTATAGAGATAAAAATCTAAAAGCGTTTCAATCCATTCATAATCAAGTTTGGGAATTTCAAAATTCTTACCTCCGATTACTTCAAGATGTGTTTCAGGAATTTCTTTATGGTTGGCTTTTAGAAAAATCAAACAAGCTGAATAATAAGAGAGGTTGTTGTAAATCCAATCTAACTGCTCTGTTGGGTTTTGCCAAATGGGATGTTGTTCTATGGCCTTTATGATGGTTTCATCATTTTTTATTTCTTGAAAAAGCTTTTCAATATTTTGTCTGAAATCAACAATGCTTTGGTTTTCTTGCTCTGTCGGTAGTGTGAAATAAACGTAATCTTGATGAGGGCATAAATCGCCTTCAATTACTAATTCAGGAACTGAAATTTCTGTGTCAACTGGTCCGTTTAAGTCAATGTATCTTTGCCATTCAGTGGCCGTAACGTCATAGGGTGGTGTAGCTGTTAAGCCAACGATAATCGGGTCTAATTTTTCTTTAACCTTTGTCAATGTTTGCCACCATTCATTTTTTAAATGGTGTGCTTCGTCAACCACAATGATTTTTATTTTTTGTGCTTTTAGTCCGCTTACAATGTTGTCAAGATTGGGATTTGTTGATTTGCCGTTTCCGTTTGTCTCTTCGGTTTCTTCTTCTTCGTTGTCAATTTCTTCTTCTTCAACTCTCCAATTGTTACAAGCTGCGTGAAGACCTTGATACGTTACAACGGTCATAAATTTCGGATTGCGAATGTCTCTCGAAATCCAATCAGGCGTCAGGTTGGTTTGAAGAAAAAGTTCACAAAAACGTTGTATCCATTGGTTGCGAATTGCAATTGTCGGTGCAAGAATTAAAGTCGGTTTATTAAGTCGAATAGCAACTTCAAGTCCTAAAACTGTCTTACCTGAACCTGGAGGAGCAATTACGTGTAAATGTCCGTCAGTTAAGTGGTCTTGTAAGTCGTCAAGCACTCGTTGTTGGTATTTTCTCCAACTGTATTTAAATTTTATGTCTTTAGGATATTCTGTCAATGTATCGGTGTCTTTTAAACTTACGCCCAACGTTTTGCGGCTTGGCGAAGGTGGCGATTTTAACCACTAAACTTCATACTAAGAACCGCACTACAATTATACGAAAAACTGTCATACGAAGCACTTAAACGCCACTTTTGCCAAACCGCTGTTAGGCGTTCGTTCTTTTTTTTCGTCAGTTATTGTCTGTGTCATTTTATGTTGTATATTTGTAACCATTGTATAAGGTTAAACTACTTGGTTATGAATGAATATTTAACACTCTCCGAAGCCTCTGAACTTATAGGCAAAAGCAAAGAAACTCTCAGACGTTGGGATAGAGAAGGCAAGTTGTCTGCTGTCCGTGAACCAATGAGTAACTACCGTGTCTATAAACGAGAACAAGTTGAAACGCTGTTTGCGGACTTTGTCAACCACGATGTAGAAGATGTTGTAACCAATTATGTAAAGCCACACAATGAATATACTGTCTTGGAATTGTTTGCCGGTGCAGGTGGTTTGGCTGTCGGAATGGAAAAAGCAGGTTTGAAATGTGTCGCATTGAATGAAATTGATAAATGGGCTTGTCAAACGTTACGAAAAAATCGTCCAAACTGGAAAGTCTTGGAGGGGGATATTAAAGCGTTTGATTTTACTGAATATCATAATAAAGTTGATGTCGTTACTGGCGGATTTCCTTGTCAAGCGTTCAGTTACGCTGGGAAAAAATTAGGTCTTGCCGATGCAAGAGGAACCTTGTTTTATGAGTTTGCAAGAGTTGTCAAGGAGGTAAACCCTCCAATTTGTATTGGCGAAAATGTCCGTGGTTTGTTAAGTCACGAAAATGGGAAAACATTGCAAGGAATGATTTCAATTTTAGATGAAATTGGTTACAACGTTGTTCCTGTCCAAGTGCTGAAAGCAATACATTATAGAGTGCCACAAAAAAGAGAACGTTTGATTTTAGTTGGAATTAGAAAAGATATTGATTTGCAATATGAATATCCGAAACCACACAAGAAAATTTATAATTTAAAAGATGCCTTGAAAAAAGGTGAACTGTTTGATACAAATGTTCCAAAGTCAACTGGAGCTAAATATCCTCAAAGCAAAAAAGCTGTATTAGATTTAGTTCCGCAAAAAGGATATTGGCGTGATTTGCCACTTAAAATTCAAAAGGAATTTATGGGTGGAAGTTTTCATTTAGGTGGCGGTAAAACTGGTATTGCAAGGCGTATTGGTTGGGATGAACCTTGTTTGACTTTAACTTGCAGTCCTGCACAAAAACAAACAGAAAGATGTCATCCCGATGAAACTCGTCCGTTTACTGTTCGTGAGTATGCACGAATACAAACATTTCCTGATGATTGGAAATTTGAGGGTTCAATGGCTCAACAATACAAACAAATCGGGAACGCAGTTCCCGTTAATTTAGGAACAGAAGTAGGTTATTCAATTGTGAAGTTTTTGAACCAATACTATAACTTGTCAAAGCCAAGATAGTAGCTGTAATTTTCAAAAGTTATTTGGTCTAAGATGCTTCGTTTGCTTTTCTTAGTTCCTGCTTTTAATTCATCTAGTGCAGAATTTTCCGCAATATCTTCGCTTTTTTCAGCCGATTTCAAATAGTCTTTGATAGCAACTGGAAGCACTTTGTAAAGTTGAAACATTGCATCTTCTTGTCCTGAAAGTAAAGCGTAAAACTGGTCGCCAGAAATCTTATAAACTCTGCTATGACTATATTCTTTGCCATTAATGTCGCCACTCCACAACTCACAAAAACTTCCTTTTGCTAAAATCTGCACCCAATAGCACTTGGCTTTTTTATAGTCGTTAGCATAACGTGCTAATTTTTGAAACAACGCCTCTGCTGCACTACTGTTCATTGTATTGTGTTTGTTCTTGATGTCGGCAAACAAAGTATCGTCTTTTGCTTTGATGTCATAGCCACTCAAATTGCCTGCTTGATAGCCTTTGATGCCGCCTAAAATTTGCTCGTGAAAAGTCCCGATTGAATTGTTGATTGATTTGTCTATTTGCCTCAAAATCTCTGATTGGATAAGGCTTTCCTCGTCTATGTCGTTAAACTTTGCATCTAAGGTCAGTTTAATGGTGTCAACCTTGTTGGAATAAAAGTTCTTTTTCGTGATGTTATTTTTAGCCTTCAAATATGCTTTATGCAAGTTGCCGATACAGTCCAATAAATGGTCGTCCGAGATGAAGTTTACATATTTATTTTTCATTCAATTCTGTCAAATTTGTCTGCTGTAAAGATAGCATTAAAAGTTAATTTTTGGTCAACTGCCCGAATGTTGCACTGTCGCCCAAGAATGACGCCTAACATCTGTATTGCCGCAATATTGCGGCAATATCCTTATTGTCTATAGGTCTGTTAACTGATTCAAGGGGCTTACAAACTTGGCAATAGCCCGCTCGGTGATGTGGGTATAGCCCTCGGTGGTCTTGGTACGCTCATGACACAGAAGGGCTTGTATATACCGCAGTTCCATACCTTGTGCTAACAAATGTGTTGCAAATGAATGTCTTAATGTATGTACAGTAGTATAAGGATTTACGCCAGATTTGTCAACGGCTTTCCTCAAAATCATTTGTACACTTCTTGCACAATAGGGGCCGTATTCTTGCCCTTCAAATGCCCAATATACAGGCTTATAAACTGCTATATATTCCCGTAAGGCAGTAGCCATTTTAGTAGAAAGAATACTATATCAGCCTTTTTTTGCTATTACAATGCTTTTTTCTATCAAGATGGCGGGGCTAATGCCCCTGTTTTTTACCTTGCAATTCCTTTTCTACGAAGATGGCGGGGCTGACGCCCCTGTTTTTTACAAGGGGCAATTTTTGTACACGCAATTAAAGAAAGAAGAGCGGACGATCCGTCAGGCCAATGAATATAACATCTCCTTAACCCCGTCTCTTGCAGCGACGTGGGCGCCAAAAGGGGAAACACCTACCGTCAAAGGTGAAAGGAGGTGCAAGCGACTCCACATCTTTGCGATCATTACGGTTAAGGTGCAGTTGATGTGAGATAATGCGAGTATCCATAAAGATCGGGATATTCTTTCGGCAATAACCCAAACCTTATAAAATCATTCTTTCGGAAAACACGGTCAATATTATTGCAAGTTAAGGACTGGCTCCATAAAGCCTGCAACTCATTTTCTGTCTTTTGTTTGTTCACACCTCAAAAAAACGCCCCTTCGTGCTGGAAGAGGCGTTTTTACTAAAGTCATTTGGATGCCCAAATTAGTCGCGGGTGATGCGGATCCGATCGTTATCGCGTGGTGGATTTTCCCCACGATTTTGCCACTCATTTACCTTATTAATGGGCACTACAGGCTCGTTTTTCAAGACCGCAGCCATAATCCAATACAACACAAAGGGCGGGAAAAACTGGAAGATAAACAGAGACGCTACAAACCCAATTCGAACAAGCGTTGGATCAAGGTTGAAGTACTCGGCGATTCCCCCGCAAACACCTGCAATTTTCTTGTTGGTCAGGGATTTATACAAGGTTTTCTTGCCATCACGACTTGTAGCCGCCATCGTTTGCCCTTTTTGTTTACCAATGGACTTCGCGAGGTTTTTGTCTTTTTTGGGGCGCCAAGAAAGGACACCAAAACCGAACAGCACAATGAGAAGGCCGGCAATAAGTGTCATAGAGTTGACCAAAGCGGCTAGGCTGAAGCCGACCAAATTGATGCCAAAAAACTGCAACATATACGCAAAGCCAACGGCAATCGTGGAAATACCCGCAATGGTAGGTAGGTTCCAAACAGATTCTTTTTGCTCTTTGGTGTCGGAGCCAGACAGAACCGAGGCGATGTCGTGGTCGGTAACCGCATCTAAACTGTTCAGTTCATTATAGCGGGCGTCCTCAACGCGGGAAGTGTTAAAACGGGTACTCATGATTTGGGTATGGTTAAGAATCCGAAAGGGTTACGATCCGAATAAGCGCAAGTTGCAATTTACAAAATTCTGAACGCTCCTTCTTCCGAAATTACCAAATTTATGGGGCGATCATGTATTTCGCGTGGTAAAAAATGAACAATGGTGTCTTGATAGGTGGCTAAAACGACTGGAACAGCCAAGTGTTTCAGGAAACGGTCATAAAATCCTTTACCGTATCCCAAACGATAGCCATCTTTATCCACCCCAAGTCCAGGCGCAAGGACAGCCTCAATCCGGTCTTTCGGGAAGGTTTGCGGAAATACAGGCTCCAAAACGCCCCAGCGATTGGCTTTAAGCACCTCGTCGGCAGAAAACCGAACCGCGTGCATCATTCCGTTTTTCATGTCGGTAATGTAGGGCAGTACCAACGTTTTGCCCGCCTGATGCCATTTCTCAATAAGGGGTCTTAGGTCCACCTCGCGCCGTTGTAAGTCCGGATAATAGACCATGATGGTTTGTGCCTGCTCAAACGCTGCCAGTTCTTGAAGTTGTTTCACCATGCGCTCCGAGTGGTCTGCATACAATTTGGGAGAAAGGGAGGCCCGATAGCGCAAAAACTGTTTGCGAAAAGTCGTTTTATCTCCAAGCATAGCGGCAAACACATCCGAATTAGACATTTTTTGTTACATGTTACAATTTTTATTCTGCAAATCAAAAGAGATGGCGGCCTTATGTCCTATTTTATTTCTGCACTACGCAAAGACCACTTTCTGCACTACGCAAAGACCACAAGGCCATCAAGAAATGATCTAAACAACGATGTTCAAAACTAACAGTATGAATCTTCAGGTTATTGCTTTCGACGCCGATGATACCCTCTGGGTGAATGAGCCTCTTTATCAGCATGTAGAGCAGCAGTTTTGCGGCTTATTAGAAAATTTCCTGCCGAAGCACACGGTTTCTCAAGAGCTTTTTCGGACGGAGATGGAAAATTTAAGTTTGTATGGCTACGGCGCCAAAGCCTTTATGCTCTCGATGATCGAAACAGCCATCCGTATAACAGACGGACGTGTGGGGGCTGATGCCATCCGACGCATTATTGATTTAGGCCGAGAAATGTTGCACCAACCCATAGAACTTTTGGCCGATGTACAAACGGTTTTGGAAGCCTTAAAAGGCCGTTATCGTTTGGTCGTAGCCACAAAAGGCGACTTGTTAGATCAGGAGCGAAAGTTAGAGAAATCCGGCTTGGCGGCCTATTTCCACCATATAGAAATTATGTCCGATAAAAAAGGGCGTGACTACGCGAAACTACTGCAACACTTAGACATCCCGCCAGAGGCATTTCTGATGGTCGGAAATTCACTAAAATCGGACGTTTTGCCCGTGTTAGAAATGGGTGGATGGGGCTTCCATGTGCCTTACCATACCACTTGGGCACATGAAGTGATTGAAGTCCAGATCGAAAACGAACGATTCCGAACCCTTGAAACCCTCAAAGACCTTCTTCGGCTCATACCATGAATAAAACCCGTATTGACCTCGAAAATTGGAAGCGACGTGCCCACTTTCAGTTTTTTAGAGGGTTCTCCGAGATTTTTTTGGGGCAACCGATCGTGTGAATGTAAGTAAAATGTGGAAGAGGGTCAAACAAGGAGGACACTCGTTTTTTTTATCGTACCTACACAAGGGGCTTATTGCAGCCAAAAAAATGGAGGCCTTCCGCTACCGGGTAGAAGGAAACGACGTATTTTGTTACGAGGTAATTCATGCTTCATCCACCCTCAACCGCCCCGATGGAACTTTCGGATTTGCCTACATGGACTTCCACCCTGATTTTGAGGTCTTTGCGCCACAAGCCATCGAGGAAATACAAAGGGTACGGACATCATCGGGCTTGGAGGTTGTGACAGGCCACGCCAATGTTCTACCTGTTTCCACTCTGGCCTCCTTAAACTTTACGGGTTTATCCCATGCGCGGCATTTTGGGGTTCAGGATTCCATCCCTAAAATCACTTTTGGGCAACTTACGGGAGCAGAAAACCTCAAAGAGATGCCCGTTTCAATTCACGGTCATCATGGCTTGATGGATGCACACGATATTGGACTTTTTGTCGCTACTTTCCAACAACTGTTAAATTGACCTAATTTATGCACCTCGCCCAAAACGTATCCAGAATCCTGATTTATACATTTGTGGTTCTTGTTCCGATGTTTAGCCGCGTGTTTGCGCAACCTACTTCTTTTGCACGCGATGTGTGGTATCACATTTTTGTACGAAGTTTCCATGATAGCAATGGCGATCGCCATGGCGACCTTAGGGGCATCACACAGAAGTTAGACTATCTGCAAGATTTAGGCATAACGGGCATCATGCTCTCCCCGATACAAGATGCAGATTGCTACCACAACTATTTTGCGAACGATTTTTACCGGATTGACCCGCGCTTGGGGACGATGGCGGATTTTCTGGAACTGCGCAAAGAAACACGGAAACGCAAGATGCGGCTGATTTTGGACATGGAGATGCAATATGTAACAGACAAACATCCTTGGTTTACAGATTCTTACCAAAATCCGAACTCCTTATTTTCGCCACTTCTACGTTACAATGGCCCCAATAATACCCAACCCGAAGGCGGTGTGTGGGGGCTTCGTTCGTACAAAGATTGGCAAGGGCAGGAAATCGGGATGATTTCGGTGGATATGACCAAGCCCCAGACGCTAAGCGAAATGATCCGGCTTTTCCGTTATTGGTCAGATCCGAACAGCGATGGAAACCCAACCGACGGCGTTGACGGCTTCCGAATTGATCATATGATGGACGATTTAGATCATAAAGGCATCATCAACAACTTATACAAAATTTTCTGGCGGCCCCTCATTACCGATCTTAAGCAGCGTTATCCCAAGGTCTTTTTTATTGGCGAACAAGCAAACTGGGGATTCGATGAACCCATGTTTGAGGAGGCTGGAGCCGATGCACAATTTGGGTTTGTGCAATGGTATGCCTTCCAGACGGGAAAAGCAGGACGTATGCGGACAGCCATAGACTCCACACGACAAGCAACTCCCAAAAACAAGTTTTACCTTACATTCGTTGAAAACCATGACACCAACCGCAACAAACACCCTCATCAAGTAGCCGCTGCACTCACATTGTTGACAGGTGGTATTCCCGTATTGTACTACGGACAAGAATTGGGTATGAAAGGCGTGAAAGGCGAGTGGGGGCACGATGGGAACGATATTCCCATGCGACAAGCATTCCGGTGGCAACCAGACCGTATGGCGTTAGGATCAGCCATTTGGTACAAAGCCGATGCCCCTTGGTGGCCAGAGAACCTCCCGCCCAAAGACGATTTGGTCTCTCAGCAACAAAACGCTGCTTCCGGGTGGCATTTTTACCGTAAGTGGATTCACTACCGCAAGCAGCATCCTCAACTTTTTATGGGCGAGTTACGTTGGCGTGCTACATCGGACGATGCGCTATTGGCCTTTGAGCGGTTTTCAAAGAAACAGCGAACCACCGTTATTATCAACCTCACGCCTAAAACGCGCACCATAGTACACCAAAAAAAACGTATTCGGATAGAGCCGTATGGGGTCAAGGTGTTGTAATCAATTTCTGGTAGCGGTTTTTTGGTGTAACGGCAGACCAAAATGAAGATTTCCCGTGAAGACACACAAATCTCATAGCATGTAAGCGCTTACCTTTGTACCTTTTCTACCTGATAAACAAATAAGTACAATCCCGCATACCGATAACAAGGGGTAACACTCCCCACCAACGCCTCCTAATCGTTATGCCTAAAATAGGTTTTGTATTGCCCTAATTACCCCCCTAATAGACCAAAAACCGAAATGAGTACAACCCGCACCAAACTCCACGATATGGTGCAAAATATTTGGTGGAGTTGGAATCCTGCTACATTGGATTTATTTGAAGAACTGAATCCAGCGGCGTTTCATGCATCCGGAAACAATCCTGTAATTGCCCTTCGTGAGGCCAAAGGGGTTGTTCTGAACGACCTTGATTTCTCGAAGCGTGTAGATACTGCTTACGAGACATTTCAGGCATACATGGCGACGCCCTTAAATGCCGAATACCCAAAGATGGCCTACTTTTGCATGGAATATGGCCTCCACGAAAGTCTTGCACTCTACTCTGGCGGCCTTGGAATCCTTGCTGGGGATCATTGTAAAGCCGCTTCGGACTTGCGGCTGCCCTTCACGGCCATTGGCCTCTTCTTACGCGAAGGCTATTTTAAACAGTCTTTTACACATGATGGCTGGCAAGAACAACAATATCCGGTGGTAAACCCCGCCGATATGCCGGTATCCTTGGTAAAAGATGCCACAGGCGCTCCCGTTATTGTCACTGTACAAGTTGGAGACCGTCCGCTCAACCTCCAAGCATGGAAAATGCACATTGGGCACACGGTGATGTATTTGTTGGACTCCGACCTTGAGTCGAATCCAGAATACTTGCGCGCACTGACCCATCGCCTATATTCGGGTGGAAGTGATACCCGCATTATGCAAGAAATTGTACTGGGGATTGGTGGAATCCGTCTTTTACGCACCCTTGGGGTGGAGGTAGAAACCTATCACATGAATGAGGGTCATTGCTCCTTTCTGACGCTTGAATTATTAGACGAGGCCCTTAAGCGTGGCCTTTCGATGGAACAAGCCGAGGCTGCGGTTCGCGCCCAAACCGTATTTACCACCCATACACCCGTAGAGGCCGGGCACGACCGTTTTGACCCCGACCTCACCCTTTACATGCTTCGTACCATGCGCGAAACGCTTGGCCTTTCGGAGCGAGACTTCCTTGGCTTGGGTCGTGTGGATGCCTCAGATCCCTATGCCTTATTCAACATGACCATTTTGGGCTTCCGGTTTTCACGTAAGCAAAACGGTGTTTCAGCCTTGAATGGAGAACTTTCGCGCCGCATGTTTAAGGACATGTGGGGGGTTGAAGATGCGGCCAAAGTACCCATTACCCATGTGACCAATGGCGTACACCTTGGTACGTGGGCTGCCCGTCCGGCACAAGAGTTTTTGTCTAAACATGTGGGCGACTGGCAGAACCGCGCCTCCGATCCGGGGCTTTGGAAGGCTTTAGACCAAATTCCGGATGAAGTACTGTGGAAATACCGGAGTTCGTTACGGAAACGCTTGGTCGGTTTTATTCACCAGCGCGCACCGCAACAGAGCATTCCGATGGAGATCAATTTTGATCCAGAGGTACTTACCATCGGCTTTTCGCGGCGCTTTGCAACCTACAAGCGTGCAACTTTGCTTTTTATGAATGAAGAGCGCTTGCTGAATATTTTCCGTAATACCGATCGCCCCATCCAGATTGTTTATGCGGGAAAAGCACACCCACAAGATGAAGGCGGGAAGCAACTCATCCAACGTGTATTCTGGTACACACAACACAGCGAATTACGCGGTAAAGTGGTGCTCTTGGAAAATTATAACATGGAAATTGGCCGTTACTTGGTTTCCGGTGCGGATATCTGGCTGAACAACCCACGCCGCCCGATGGAAGCCAGTGGTACTTCGGGGCAAAAAGTGGCTATCCACGGCGGTCTAAATCTTTCCATTTTAGATGGATGGTGGCCTGAAGGCTACAGGGGCAACAACGGCTGGGCGATCGGGACAGACGCCTCCGCCGACATTAAAGACCCTAAAGTACAAGACCCAGAAGATGCAGATTTCCTATACAATACGCTGGAGCAAGACGTCATTCCGACGTTCTACAACCGCGACGCCAATGGTGTTCCGACCGCTTGGGTGGCTCGGATGCGCGAGGCCATGAAAACGCTCGTTTATCAGTTCTCTGCGGAGCGTCAAGTACGCGATTACATAGAGCAAATTTACAAAGCCTGATGTTCTGAACACCCTCACAAAAGTTCCTTCCCCGTCGGTTGTAAATCGGTGGGGATTTTTTATCTTGTCTTATCTATCTTTTTTTACCTCAAAACCAATACAACCATGAAAAAGTTATTTTGGGCACTTCTGCTATTCCCTATGCTCACCTTTGCCCAACGTGGCGGAAACAGCGCTCCGGTTGCCGACGGTAAAAGATTTGGGTTGGGGCTGGATACTTATGGCCTTTCGGCGATCTATGACGTGAATAACAAGGTCTCTGTTCATGCAACCTTAGGTTCTGGCTGGTGGGGTACAGATGTTACTGCCGCTGGCTGGTATCGGGTTGGGAATCACAAAAAATCCGACTCTTATGTTTTTGCCAAAGCGTTCATTGGAGACAATAACGCGATTGGTGCTGGTATAGGCTTGGAGTGGAGTTGGGGCAAACTGTTGCAATCAGAATCTGCATTTATCAAGGGTCTATATGGAAATTTGGATATTGGTTACGCAACCTCCGGTAGGGATTTAGAAGCCTCGTTTGGCTTACGATATCGTTTTGGCCGTTGATCAAACCTCAAAGCAACTACCTATACCCAATAAGGCCCTTATCGTCATTTTGAGAATTTGCAAGGCTACACCCTATCCAACTTTTGGTTAGGTAGAAGGATGTCGTGGCGTAGCCTTCTAGTTTTTCCTTTCGAGAGAACCTTTCTTTGGCGTCATAGAGACGAATCTTAACGGAAGGTAATGACCACCTCTTCGGAACGAATTTCGGGGTTTTCGGGTAAGGCGACCACATAGGCATACCGTTTTCCTTTCTGTGCGGTCACATCTAACCACGACCCGCCAGATACCGTTTGAGCTACGCTTACAAGGTTACCATTTCCGGTTCTCCGAAAGATGTTTTTCGGAGATTCATCTTCCCAAACCAAAACAAGACCTTTTGCAGACGTAACCACTTGTAAAGACAACCTTTGCCCGCCAGATAGCGCATCAACAGGTGCATGAACCACTGCGGCATCGCTCTGCTGTGTACCTAAGACAGCAACAACTACATAGTACCGAGCCTCCATCTTTGGCGCATCATCCACCCACAGTAAGGGTTGACCTGCTTCCACCATCCCGATTTGCTCCCACTCGCCAATGGTTTTTCCACGTAGAACGCGGTATTGATTGGGGAAGTGGTTGTAGGGCGCTTGCCAATTCATTTGGATACCTCCGAGCACCAGCGTGAGTTCGAGATTTTCCGGCGGACTGGGTTTAAAGGTAGGCGTATAAAAGACGGGATCGCTCATGTGGCCGGCTTTTCCAGAACCATTTAGGGCATAAACTGCAAATCCGGCCATTGCGCCTTGTCGCAAAAATGTAGTAGGTATGGTAAAAGACGGGGTCTCGGCGGGGATGCGGTTAGAAAGTTGTACAGGATCTGCACCGATGCTTGCCATGTAAAACACCTCGTATCCGATGGCTCCAGAGACGGGTTCCCACACAAGAAATGCCTCTTCAGCATTGGGCTGTACGGTCAGGTCTTCGGGAGCAGGCAAGTACTCGGTTGCCTCAAAAACAGCAGGGACTTGGGCGGAGGTATCGGCTGCAATGCCTTTTTCGTCGTACACCAAGATTCGATAGAGGTAGGCTCCCTCGCCCAATTCATCGGGGTCAGAAAAGACAGTAGTTTGTGGCGGAAGGGGTTTGGACGTGAGTAACCGGAGTGCGTTTGGATGTTCTAAACTGGCTCTTAGTACACCAAGCCCGCCCGTCGTCAGTGCGGTATTTCGTAATTTCCAGCGGAGTTGTACTGTATTGCCAACCGACACCGCATGGATACTATCTGGAAGGGTGTTTTGGGCTTGTGGGAGCAGGCGAACGTGCTCGGAAACAGCGATTTCACTTTCATTTCCGGCCAAATCTACGGCTCGGATGCCATAAAAAGCGGTCTCGCCCACTGCAAGGGTAGAGTCTGCAAAGACGCCCATCGTTTCCGAATCCTCGGCTTGTGGTAAGATAATCACCGGATTTTGGTGTATCCTAACCCATCCCCGATCCGGCTTTGTACTGCGATAAACATGATAAAAAGGCGCTTGTGTGGTTTTATCCGGCAACCAACGAATGATGGGTATCGTTCCTTGTTGCAAAACCAGTACCTTCGTGGGCTTGAGCGGATCGGGCGGTAGCCCCTCTTGTACTTGAAAACGAGCTATGGGCACAGACTCGCTCCCGTCTGTTTTGACCTGAACCACACGGTAGGTGTAGGCCACTTGGGGCTTGGCTGTTCGGTCGGTATAGCGCACACCCGCCACTTCAGCAAAAAAAGGGTCGTAGAGGAAAAGTAACTTGGTACGTGGGTCTTCATTTTGGATGCGACTGAGCAACCCTTCGGCATCTTTTGCGCGTGCGGCCTTGATCCATTTTTCTACACGTTCCCCTGCTTTTTGGCGAAGTGTTGCTGCATTGGTGGGTAAGGCTAAAGGCTCCTCATTGAGGCGCACCGCAGCGCTTCCGTCAGCCTCCCGATAAACCCGATAGCCTACAAATCCACCGATAGGATTGGAGGTTTGTAAGATGGCTCCTTCCCAAGCCAGCACCACACCACCGGGGCCACGTAAGGCAAAGCCTCCTTCTTGGGCCAAAACATCTCCCCGTATGGCTTGCAAACTTAGGCAAAATAGAAAGAGCAATATCTTTTTCATATCATTATTTTTTTAGTGCTTTACAAAGATTAACAGATCGCTTACCAATCCACATCCACATCAAATTTACCATTCCGATAAGTTAGTTCTGCATTGACACTCAGACATCCGGCGCACCATCGCGAACACGAAGAACCATTATCGCAGGGCCACACCGTTCCTTTTAAGTTAGAAGAAGCGCGTCCGGAAATATCCCATCGGCCATCGTAGTTTGCTTCTCCCTTTACATCAAACGACGCACCAAGCGAGGCAACATACACATCAAAAGTCCCATAAACATGTGCATATGCCCCACCGGCGGCGCGTCTTTGTCGCCAATCGTAGATGAAATAAATGGCTTGGTTTGCACCACCATCAATCACCCCCAAGTCTAAACTGCCGCCACTATATCCCGATACATAAATACCGTTCAAGACATCGTTTGTGGCGGGGTGATGACGGAAATAATCGCGGAAGCGCTGATCTACATCGCCAAATGGACGGTAATTGGCTCCGGCAAACATTCGGCCACGGCTTTCAATCACCCCGAATAGATCTACGTCTAACCGTGCGCCTACATACCAATATTGCAAGTCGAGGGTATTGGGTTGCCAACCCACTCGAATATCCACAGCACCCTCTGCACTGGCTACGGATCGAATCGGATCCCCGAAAGGATTCCCGATGGTAGTATTCCCTTCAAATCGTCCTCGCGGGACATCCAGCAGCATATTGGCCCTGCCCAGCGTTAGTTGCCCACTTGCCGCCGTCAACTGCCCATTCACTTCGACGCGCGGCCCACCATTGGACAAACGCACGTCTAAACCACCTACCAAGGCCAAGGCATCTTGGGTACGCGGGAAGCCCAATTGCATATTTTGTAGATAAAAGCGCCAGTTGTCGTTTTGACGGCTTATGCCACCAGAAAATCCGGAAATCTCCACAGGGCCAAGCGGAATTGGGATTTGGTTGCGTACCTCAAACGCATAATTTCGGCCATCTCGATAGGAAAAGGAGGCTCCCAAACCCTCGATTGCACCCGCAATTGAGAGGTCTAAACTGCCCATAAACCTTTGATTTTGGTAGCCAAACCGTAGGTTGTCTAAACGAGCCGGCCCCAAGCTAAAGCGCGGCATTGCAACTTCATTTACCCCAAAGTTTAAGTTGCCATTGCGATGGGTAAAGTACAACTGGGCGGATGGAGCAGGCATACCCGGAATGGGGAAGTCAAGGCTTGCACCTAAATCTAAACGGACGGAAGGACCGTTGACCGCAAGACTCATGTTGGCAATCAAGACCTGTATTCCGGCCAAGTCGAAACGGGTATTGGTGGGCAACAAGGCCGATACCGTGCCATTTTGGGCAATTTCGAGGGATTGGAGCGTTAAGCTACGGCCAATAGGCTCGGGCAATGGGATATTTCCCCCAAAGCGAAGCACCAAATTCTGCCCCACTGTTGCAAATCCGGCGAAGGTAATGTTGACGGGAAAACCTGGAATGGCCAAGCGATTGTTCGGTACCTCGATGTCTGCACGAACGATTTGGCCTTCGGAGGAAATGCGTAAATTCCGGAAGTTGATCGCAAGCCGCCCTCCATTTGCTGCCAAACCATTGATACCGATTGTTCCAGACGCGGCGCTAAGTCCGCTTGCATCAAAACGAATGGTGCGTAACTGAAAATGGAAAGCCGACACATCGAAGTTAAATTCCGGAATGGTTGGGCCGGATATTCGCCCCTCTGACGAGATACACAACCCTGAAAAACGGATCGGTTCTATGCCTGCTACGGGAATTTCACCGTTTAGGCAGACGCCATTTCGGTTTAGATTAAGCCTTTGTATTTCCATGCGATAGCCCCAAAGCTGAATATCCCAATTCAAATTAGGCAAAACAATATCCGCATTAAACGCCGAGAGGCCATCTGCCGTAAGGCATGGGCCAACATTACAAGTAACCGGAAGAGGGATCAAAATAGGTGTGGCCGAGGTACCCGGTACAAGAGAAAGCAGGCGATCTACTTGTAAGAGGATTTCTCCACGAATGGCCCCAATACCGCTGGGTTGAACAACCAATTCCAAAGGTTGGCCATTTGACCCACGCAATGTCGCTTCTATCCCATAAAGCCGAAGCGATACACTCCCCGTAGAGAGCCTCGCACGACCACCAATAGGCCGGTTGTTTACATCCACCTCAAGCTCATCGAAGGGAAGTTGCACTTGCGGCGCTAAGGTCAAGAGTGGTGTATTGGGAAGGGCGGTTAGCGTACCGGAAACAAACCGACGGCCATTTTCTTCTCGGAGGTTCTCCACCAATACCTGAAATCCCGCCAAACGGTCGAAAGGGGCATTTTGGAGCGTAAAATCCGCAAATACCGTTTCTCCGGCAGCAAACGTGACGCTTTGTGAACCTGTTTGATACCCCAATTTGTTGGCCAAGAGTAGAGGAGTTGAGGCAGGAATATTAAATCCGCCAACATTTCCGGCACTAAACCCGGCAATGCCCCTCAAAATGTACTCGCCGAGTTCGTTGGTTTGTGCCGATAGATCCGGGCGGGAATCCATGCTTACTTGTACCCCTACCAATGGCTGGCCCTGCTGGTTCCGGACAAAACCCCGTGCCACCATGCCAACGTTTAGAACAACGGAAATGCGTGCTTCGTTGGAGAGCAAGAAGATGGCGTCGAAGGTTTGGGTTTTGGGCGTAAAGTTGGCATTGGGCGTGGAAACGCGAAATGTAATGGAGCCAGTTTGTACTTGTTCAAAAAGTGCAACCCCATTTGCATCGGTACGTTGGCTTCGGTTTGTGTTGAGCACCTCCACCAAAGCGTTCTGAATGGGAATATTTTGTGGGCCTAAAACCGTTAGCCGAACGTTGCCGCGAAGGTCTTCTAAGCCAAAATTGAGCGTACTGACTTGGTTGACCACAACGGCAGTTTGTTGGGATGTTTGCGTGCGAAAGCCTGTTTTAGAAACCGTGATACGGTAACTGCCCGGCGGAACCATTGCAAGGTGATAACTACCGTCTGCTGCCGTCCTCATGCTCAATCCCAAGCCATTTATGGTCACGAGGGCATCGTAGAGTCCTACACCATTGGTATCCCGTACAAATCCCGAAACCGTGCCCACTTCTCTGTTTAGCATCACATCTACTTGTTTTTGGGTATTCGCATCCACTTGTATGCCGACCAGTTGGCTATTTCCAATTCCCGATTTGAAGGTATTTATGGTGTAATTTCCCGCAGAAATCCCTTGAAATACATAAAGGCCATCTGCATTGGTGTTTTGTGAATAAGAAACGTCGCCAGTCCTAATTTGTACAAACGCATCTGGAACAGGGCCATTGGTATCGCTTCGGCGAACAACACCGGAGAGCGTTGTCGGGCAGGCCGAAAGGCGAACTTGTTGCGTTTCTGGTGTATCAGCTGTGGACTCCACCGTCCGCATTCGGAAGCCATGACCCATGATGAAATACACAAAATGGTAACGTGTTTCCCCAAAATCAGCATCTAAAACAGGCAAGAGGTGCAGATGTTGTTGTGCGTTTGCATCGGCGTGTGCCACCGAGTTGTAGGTAAGCATAGCCGGTAATGGCATGGCCGTAGCACACGTATTCATGAGTCGCCAAGTTTGGAAGGCATTGTACTGAACGGCATTCATTACAAAAATTGTGGCATCGGCGGGGTCATTGTCACGGTTACGGGCACTTAGATAAAATGGTTTTTCTAAAGGTTTTGCCTGTAAAGTACGTACATTAACTTGGTCTGCCCATGCTATCCGAATCCCTCCAGACAAAACGGCATTGTGCGGATGTAGTGCAGGTTGATAGCCTTCTTTGGCAAAGAAAAGGTTATACATTCCGGGCAAGAGGTTTTGGAATGTAAAAGCCCCGTTCCTTAAGCCCATTCGCTGGATCGTCTGGCCGTTGCTGTCACGGAGTTCCACGATCCCGTTTGACAACGCCTGCGCCGTGCCAAAGCGCTCCATACGTCCGGTAATTTGCCCTCCGACGCCAAGAAGTTCGGCAGCAAAATTCCGTATATCGCGACCTATTAAAAATCCGGTATAGGTGCGCTCCAAAAGTTTACCCGTCAGATTGGCAGGCGGGACAATGCGTAGCCGGAATTCCTTCGGATTAGCGTCGGTGGGGACTTGAGCAGTAGGGAAGGAATAACGAATTTGGAATTTACCGTTTCCGAGGGTTACTGCCGTATAAGGCTGGAGTGGCTCCCAAATGGCCGCCAAGCCTATTGCAGTGTTGCGGGTCTGGAAAATGACTTGCGCACCTTCCACATTAAACCCAGCCTCATCTTCCACATCGCCCATCAAGACAAAATCTTGACGATCTGGAGACAAACTAAAATCAAATTTTACAATACTTTGACCTCGCAATTGCCCTTCCCTTGCTTGAGAAAAGTAATACGTTTTTCCGTCCACCGTAACTTCAAACGATGTTGGTGTACGATCAGTAGGCGCAGACAATTTGGGAAATTCCAAATCAAAACGATAGCCTCCGTTGGCATCGGTACGGGTATTCAGGGTGACATTCCGCTGAATTTGCCCCAAAACGACGGTAAAGCGGAGCGTAACGTCGTAACTGGCCAGAGGATCTCCGGAGAGGCTTGAGATTGTTCCGGACACGCTTCGGAGCACGGTATTTGACGGGGTAGGCGTTAGTTTGTACAAGCCCACACCCGACCCCATCACCTGATTGTTGATCGCACCTTCTACGCGAAATGCCACAAATGCGGTACGTTCTTCATTTGGTGTAGGAAGGCCCAATAAGCCATTTTCAGTTTGACCAAGCACTTGTTGCCAAACTTGTACGCCCTGCGGTGGCTGACGGTATAATGTAGCGAACTGCCCGTAAAGCATTTGTGCAGTGGCCGCTTCATCGGCTCCTTCTGGTAAGGGGTAAAGGATTGCCTTAAGCGTGAGGTTACTCCATCCTGCCTCTGGGAGTTTAGCAAAAGAGAATGGTAGCGGATCGTCGTAGTGTTTAGTGGTTTGGCTTCCGGCTTCGGTCAGGCGTAGTTGTGTACGCGCCGAAGACCGTACTAACACGTATTGCACAGCACTATATACATTTCCGGTGGCCGCTCTGCCGACAAACCGCCATGCCAAGACGTAAGATTGTCCCACATCCGTTAGTACCCCTTCTGCGGTTTGTAGGTCTTGGTCTTGGAGGAAAAGTTCCTCGCGAGAAGGTTCAAAACCGGACGAGATCGAACGCATCAAACGGTCAAAAACGCCAGGCGTTTGGAGGTCAGACATGTTAAACTTGTCGTCGGTAATCAACACCTTTTCCACACCCAATGCCTTCCAAGCATCAGCATCCTTCTTCGGAGAAGGTATCAACTGGGCTTGTACCACAAAGCGATCCCCCGCACGGTAGTCGGTTTTACTTGGTTTGAGTGGTGCAATCAAGCCTTGTTCTTGTGGATCCGAGTAGGTGAAGACAAAGGGTTCGCTGCGATGGCGGGTTGCTATGGGCTGGCCATTCACATCTAATGCGGCCACTTCCCAAGCATAGACTTGCCCATGGTCCAATTTTAAAGCATCTTGTGGGTAAGTAAATTGTGTGGCATCTTTGATGCTTGTGGCAAAATAATCAGGATTTGCACGCAGGGCCTGCTCTTTGGTCTGGCCTTGCAGCACCTCCACCATACGAAGCCGATAAAAAACAGTGCCCAATGGGTAAGAGGAGGATGCTGCCTGCCACGAAAAGCGTGGATAAGTTTCTCGGAGGATGCCTTGGTCATAAGGCGCAATCAAAATGGGCGGTTCTGGACTGCTAAACGATGTCATATAAGCGTATTCTGCGAGTAAATCGCCTTGTCCGTCGGGCTTCGTAGAAAGCCAAACGTAGAGGCCGTGTTGTCCCTCCGGAAGTGCATTGGTTTGAACAACAGTGTTGCGAAGTTTCTCGTCATAGTTTGTACGCCAATTAAAACCCTCGACCCAGTCGCGTAGCGTGTGTATTTCCGCAAAAGGCCCTTTTTGCATGGTACGGGCATCCGAAAACGCGGTGGCCAATACCCGCGATGTATTTAAGCCGAATGACCGCGCACGATCAAGCACATTCCCAATACCCGTTGTGATAATACCCGATGCACTGGAATAATCCGAAACAATCAGCGCATTGGCATAAACGGTCGGGCTTCCTGAACCCAAGTAGCGCACCGAAACCATAATCTTTCCGGAGTCTAGGAGGTCTATAAGGTCACGCGCGGCACTCGACGGATTGGCAGGCACGCCGGAAACTTGCACAGACCACTCTACAGATTGGGCACGTAAGGAAAGGGGCAGAAGGAAGAACAGTACCCCTGTCATGCGGTAGATGATAGCTAAAAAATTGTTTTTCATGTACTTATGATTGAAGGGTATATTAAAAACGACGGGTGAGTTGTAGGCGGCTTCTCAATTCTCGGAAGGCAGTGTTTTCGCTCTGATTGCGGGTTCCGATGGTATATGCCTGAAGTTGGGTCTTTGCATCTATGCGAAGTGTAGCCCCCACGCGGGTATTCCATTGCAAAAAAGAAGTGCTGGGTTGGTTAGGCGTTTCCTGCTGGGTCTGGGTAAATCCTGCTTGTGCATCGAGACGGATTTTGCGTTTTCCCAACGCCTTATTCGCACCCATTTGCGCCATCAACGTCCGACTTTTACCAAATGCTGTTTGGTTATCCATGTATCCGGCTTGGAGGTTTGCAGCAAAGTCGCGGTCAAATTGGCTGTTCCAGAACAAGGTGGCGTTTCGGTTATCGAAGGTTGTAGCGATCTCGTTCGGATTTTCGCTCCTGAAGCGTTGGAGTCCGGCATTAAGTTGGAGCGTGTGCGTGCGTTTTTTTCGTCCGGTCAGGTTTAAGGCTGGCCCAAGACTCAGGTTTTGAACGATCTGACGCCGCACCTCGGCACTCATGCCCATAGTTGCATTCGATCCGGTGGATACTTGCTGAAATTGACCTATAAAAGAAAAGACCGTGCCGGGTTGCGCACGCAGATTGACCATCCATTGGTCTCGGCTGATGGTTGCCGCTCGTTGTGCAGAAAGGTTGTTTACTTCGGATCCCCAAAGTCCAGAAACCGAAAAACGGCCTCTCGCCAAGTTTATCACAGGTTGTATTTGCCATGAGCGCACATCGTCGCGGGTGGTATAAAGCCCCAACGATTGGAAACCCGGAGCGATGTACCGGAATTGGCCTATGAGGCTAACGGGCTGAATCCGAATGGCCGACCTTGCTCGAACGGCATAACTCGCGGATGCACCCAATGTGGGCACAAAGCGCTCCAATCCCCACCGAACAACGCCATCCAATGCCTCGGGGATCGGGTTTTCCTCTGCATCCAATAGGTCATCTGTATGGATCTTAGGTGCAAAAAGATCTGTATTAATGGCCGATCCGGTAGCCTCACCTTCCAATAAAAAATGTTTGGTGTCTAAGGCTAAAACACCCGTCAAACTCAGGTTAGACATGGGCTTTGCAGCGCCAAAATGCTGGATAGAAAGCGTGTCGTCTTTTGCTGAAAGACCAATCACATACAATTTAAACGCCTTGTCTTGTATGCCTAAGGTTGCAGCCAATAAACCCCGACGGAATTGCCCGTCCTGCAAAAAACCATCTGCGGATACGCCAGAATCTTGCTGGCCTTCTACCGCCTGCTGGGTGGTTCCGGTAGCAAAACCAATCCTGAAACCGCGTGGTTGGAGCAAAGCATAAGCCCCTTTTAAGGTTACGCCATTTAGACTGAGTTCCGAGAATTGCGGATACGTATCTCCCACGCCCACTTGCAACCACGGCCAACCGCCTTCTATGCCAATTCGGTTCAGTGACTGGCGGAAATGCTCATTTTCGGTGGAATAAAGCAGGTTGAGTCCCGTCCTGAAGCCGCCTGCCGCAATGGAAGTGTTCATAAATGCTCGGCCAATAAATGGCGAACGGTTGTTGGAACGATTGGACGTGAAAAAATCCATACTTCCACCCACTTGGCCATTCAGCGATACCAATGAGCGCCTTACGGCGGGAGCCTGTTTTTCGAGTTCGGCGATGGTTTGGGCGTTAGAAGGGAGTGTGCCGCACAACCAAAACAAGAGCCATAAAAAGTAAGATCGGTTCATAAGCCTTGCGATTTGCGTGAGTTAATGCTACATGCGCAAACCGAACGCCTTTTGGTTCATGAATAATGAAAAAAAATTACCCTCTTGCCCGATAAAGTGCTGTTAAAGCGGCAATTGCTTTTTGTTTGCGAATGGGTGCTTCGCGATCCGGCGCTTGGTAGTGGGCTAAAACCTGCTTCAGAACCACCTCTGCTTGGGTAAATTTCCGCTGCCCAATCAATGCCATCCCAAGCGCGGCGCGGGCATCAGCAAGGTAATTTCGGTTTTCTTTAGGCTTTCTCTCCATCGCAAGAATAGCTTGCTTGGCCCACTGCTCGGCTTCGGCATATCGGCCTTGCGCATTGGCCCATTCCGCCCGAACTGTTTGCACTTCACTCAACCGGTAATGGTCTGGCGGGAGGTTTTTGCGGATGAGTTTCTCGGCAGTTCGTAAGTGGTTTTCGACTTCCTGAAACTGTTGGCGCTGCACTTGTATCCGTGTCAAGAGTGTGAGGTCTATACCCAAATAGTAAGTTCCGGCATTGTTTTTTGAAGCAACTGCCAAACGTAGCTGTTGCTCGGCCTCGGCCAACTTGTTTTGGCCAAGATAGGTAAGTCCCAAATTTCGGCGGGTAACGGCAATATTGCTGTGCTCCGGTGGTAGTTCGGCCTGCTGGATGATTAGAGCGCGACTTAATACTTGGAGCGCCTCATCGTAGCGATCACAGAGAAGCAATGCACCGCCCAAATTATTTAGTGTTGTGGCAATTTCCACATGGTAGGGCACATACAGTTTTTCTTCAATCGCCAAGGTTCTTTGGTAGTATGGAATAGCTTTTTCGGACTCGTCCATTTCAAAATGGAGATAACCTATGTTGTAGAGACTTTCCGCCAATTCTGGATGTGGTTCCTCTCCATACACTTCCCGTCGGATGCGTAGCGCCTCTTCCATCATCCGCTTGGCTTCCACATATCTTCCCACGTTCATCAAGTAACCGCCATAATCGTTCAAGGAAAGTGCGACTTTGGGATGTTGGGGCGGATACAATTGCTTGCGCAGAGCAAGAGCTTCTTGGTAGAGTTGTTCAGCCTCTGCCATTTTCCCTTGGTCATGTGCAAGATAAGCCCGTTTATGCGTCAAATCGGCAAATTCCGGTTGTTCTTCGGCGTGTAATGTACGAAACATCGTATTTGCTGCCCGATAAAGAGAGTCCGCCACAGGGTAATACCCCATATTCTGATTCCACTCTCCCCAGGTAGCGTAAAAGCGTGCAATAGCGGTGTGTGGTGCTTTTATGGACTGCATTAGGACGCGATTGGCATTTTTCAAGACAATCTCTGCTTGGGTATCCTCGCCTAACTTGCTATACACCTGTCCCAAGACCCGTAAAACCTCGACCTTAACGTGGGGCTGGGTCGCTAGTTCCTCGTCGGCCACCCGTGCTCCCATATCCAAAATTTCGCGTGCGCTTAGGTCTAATCCTCGTGCCTGCGCGGGATCTGCCTTTTCAAAGAGACCGACCAACAGGTTTTGTACGGCAGTTGCACGGGCGGCTTCGTCAAGGGCATGATTTCTCTCTTGGGTAATGCGGTAATCGTGCCAAAACGCAAATATGATTCCTATCAACAGCACAGCAAAGGCAATTCCGACGCCTTTTTTATGGCGTAGGGCAAACTTTTGGATCACATAACCCGCTGTATTGGGTCGTGCGGAAACAGGTTCACCCTTTAGAAAACGTTCAATATCGGTATAAAATGCCTCCGCCGAGGCATAACGTCTGGCTGGCTCTTTGCGTAAAGCCATCATCACCATATTGTCCAAGTCTCCGCGCAACATTCGCCGGAGCTGACTCGGCAAGCGGTTTTTATCCTCGCCCAATTTCGGTAATGTAGCGGTAGCAAGGGGGTCTGTCACCCGATCGGAGGGACGAGGAGGAGTTGTTTCGCTGATGATTCGAACCACTTCCTGCAAAGCCTGTTCACGAAGTGAATAAGGACGTTGCCCTGTCAATAGCTCGTATAACAAGATGCCTAACGCATAGACATCGGCAGCGGTGGTAATGGCTTCGCCACGGATCTGTTCGGGAGCGGCGTATTCGGGTGTCATTACCTGAGAAGCAGTTTGGGTTAAGACTTCACGTCCGTCCTCCGCCAATACTTTTGCAATGCCAAAATCCAGCAATTTCACCGTTCCATCTGCCGTTACCAAAATATTAGACGGTTTCAGGTCTCGGTGTACGATTAGGTTTTGATGGGCATAATGTACGGCCTCGCACACCGTTTTGAACAAGGCCAATCGTTCTTTTAAGGTTTTATGGTTTTGGTCGCAAAACTGGGTGATGGGTAGCCCTTCTACATACTCCATCGTAAAATAAGGATCGCCCCAAGAAGTACTCCCGCCGTCTAACATTTGCGCAATGTTCGGATGTTGTAATTGTGCCAGAATTTGGCGCTCGGTGTGCAATCGGCGCAATAGCTCTTCGGTATTAAAACCGGGTCGCAGGAGCTTTAGGGCAACCTTCCGGTCGAATGTGCCGTCTTGCCGCGAAGCAAGGAACACTTGTCCCATACCGCCCCGACCGAGAGGGCGCTCCAAACGGTAGGGGCCAATCTCTTGTCCTGCCGAAGTCATTTGGGGCAAAAATGGCTTTTCCAGAAAGGTTGCAGCATTTTCTTCGGCATCCAAAAGCCGCTGTACTTCTAAGCGAAGTTCTGGGTCGCTCTTTGTTTCTAATGCCAAAAAAGCAGCACGTTCTGCTAAAGGTAATTCCAACACTTGTTCGAATACCGTTTTTATGCGTTTCCAACGTTCGGGAGTTACCATAGAAAAAAAAGCTAAGGGCAGTATTCTACCAGAGAAACCACTGATGAAGCCACCATAAAGGATGAGCATGATTCATTGCCCAAAGTTGCGTTTCACACTGCTCACAAGCCAGAAATCTAAACGCTTCTCCTGCTTTTACGCAAACTTTTTATTTACTCTGCTTCCCTCTTTGGTGGTACGCACTTCAAAACCTTTTTCTAAAAGCTCGGCGCGGATGGCATCGGCGCGGGCAAAGTCTTTCTCGGCTCTTGCAACGTCTAATAACAGCGCGAGTGCTTGGGCTGCTTCCAAGTCGGAGTCAGGCGTTGCTTCTTCTGATTTTATTGGCGATTCGTGTTGGATAAAGCCCAAGAGTGCATTTACCCGCCGGAACCATCCATCGGCTTGCTTTGCAGCCTCTTTTCCCATGCCAGACAGCGCACCTTGAATCATTTTTTGTCCTGAATGTGCTTTGGCCAGTGCTTCCGGCGTATTCAGGTTGTGGGTCATGGCCTCCAGAATGGCACTGTAATTTTCAGCTAACCGATTACCAAGAAAATCCACGCCATCTGCCTTGTCTGAATGTAGAATGGCTCTGACAGCCTCCCAAGATTCTTGATAGCGACGAATAATTTTAGTCGCATCCTTGAGGTTTTGTAAGGTGAAGTTAAATGGCTTCCCATAATGACCAGAAAGTAAGGCCAAACGTAAGGCCAATGGGTCGAAACCTTTACCGCCTTCGGCCTCTGGCCCTACCAAATCCCTCACCCGATAAAAATTGCCGAGGGACTTAGACATTTTTTGACCCTCGACTTGTAAGAAGCGGGTATGAACCCAATAATTGGCAAATGCTTTTCCGGTCAATGCCTCCGATTGTGCAATCTCACATTCATGATGCGGAAAGGCCAAGTCTTCCCCGCCGCCATGCAGGTCAAAGGTCTCGCCAAGATACTTCATGGCCATTACGGAACACTCTAAGTGCCATCCGGGGAAGCCCCATCCCCAAGGCGAATACCACTGCATGAGGTGTTTATCATCTTTTTTCCAGAGCGCAAAGTCTCGTGGATCTCGCTTATTATCATCCCGAACCACCTCCCGCACACCTTCCTCTAGCGCCTCGGCACGTGTATTACCGGAAAGTTGCCCATAGGTTGCGAAACTCGAAACTGAAAAATAAACCGCATTTATAGTTTCGTAGGCATGTCCCATTTCGAGGAGTTTTTCAATCGCGGCTATTTGCTCTCGCATATGCTCGGTCGCGCGTGGCCGCACAAATGGTTCACGCAAATTAAGCAATTGCCATTCTTGCACGAAGGCATCCGTATAAAACCGCGCCAAGTCCCAAACATTTGCAAAAAGCTCTCCGTCCTTAGAACGCAGGGCCTTTGCCATTTTATCCTCGCCGGAGGCGTCCGCATGGTCGTCGTCGGTAAGGTGTCCTACGTCCGTTATATTGGTGGCATAGGTTACACGCCACCCTATGGCTTCCGCAGTCCTTACAATTAGGTCTGCTGTTAGAAAGGTACGAAAGTTCCCGATATGGGCATAGGAATAAACGGTAGGGCCGCACGAATAAAACCGTAAATGCTCCGGTTCAATCAGTTTAATCGGTTCTTCTTTTCGGGCAAGGCTGTTATATAAAATAAATTCCGACATACTAAGGTACCTGAGTTTCAGAACATCTTAAGCATACAAAGAGGACACTTCTTTTGAAAAGAGTTGCCTAAAGCTAATACAGGTCTTACAAAATTTTACCAACTTCCACGCAAACTCAACATATTTCCTCATGATAGCAAAAGGCAAGCCTGCACCAGTGTACAAACTTGCCTTTTAGTCGTGTCAGACGTAACTTATATGGACAAAGGAACTGGCGTTACGGCAGCCATGTCCTCCTCTCCGGTACGAATGCGATAGACCTTTTCTAAGGGCAACACAAAAATTTTGCCATCTCCAACTTCCCCAGTCCGAGCTGAACTCATAATGGCTTCTACGGTAGGCTCCACAAATGGCTCCGAGACGCCGATCTCCAACCTCACCTTTTCGTTGAGGGTCATTTTTACGGTGGTTCCGCGATAGGTTTGAATTACCTCGGCTTCGGCGCCATGGCCTTCTACTTTCGAGGTCGTAAAACCGCGCACATCTATTTTATACAAGGCCCGAAGTACGTCATTCAACTTTTCAGGGCGAATCATAGCGACAATAAGTTTCATTGAGATTGTTTTTTAAGAGATTTACAGGAGTTTTAAACAGGACGATACTTTAGGCTAAGGCGGGGCGAAATTCCCGAACTTCCGCTGATACATCCGAGGTTTGTAGTTCGGTGTCTAAAACCAAAATGGCCCCTTCGCCAGAGGTATAGGCTTCCTCTCCATGTTGTGTAATATCCATCCCCAACCCCTCTTCTTTTTCATTAGGGCGGATGGGCAATACCAAACCTACCAATTTAACGAGTAGATACGTCATGGTGGCACTAAAAACAATGGCCACGATAATTGCAACAAACTGTATCACCAACTGAGCAGGATTTCCATACAATAAACCATCTAATCCGGCAGTATTTACGGCCTTCTGTGCGAAAATACCCGTCAGAATAGCGCCTGTAAAACCGCCTACACCATGTGCTGCCAAAACATCTAACGAATCATCAAGTTTTGTTCTTGTACGATACTCGATAGCAAAATAGCATGGGAAAGCCGCAATCATACCGATTATCATCGCATTAATCGTAGAGACAAATCCTGCTGCTGGTGTAATGGCCACCAGTCCAACAACAATGGCCGTAGCCGTTCCTACCGCCGTCGCATGGCCTTTCTTGACGATGTCTATCAGGTTCCACGCCACAAGCGTAGCCATCGGCGCAACGGCCGTATTCACGAATGCTACCGCCGATAGCTCCCCAGAAGCCCATGCACTTCCGGCATTAAAACCAAACCAGCCAAGCCACAAAAGCGCAGAACCCAACAACACAAATGGGACGTTATGCGGCAAAATAGCTTTTTTAGCATAGTCTTTCCGAGGCCCAACCATCAAAGAAACGACTACCGCCGCAACCGCCGCATTGATGTGTACTACCGTGCCGCCAGCAAAATCCAATGCAAAAAGCCCTGCAAACGAACCGCCTATCAGGTCTCCAATTTTAGCCATAATGCCACCACCCCAAACCCAATGCGCCATCGGTGAATACACACAGATCGCCCAAAGCGTTATGAAAGCCACATATGCCGGAAACTTCATCCGCTCTACAACTGCACCAGAGATTAGCGCGGCAGTGATGATCGCAAAAGTTCCTTGATAAAGTGCAAACAAGACATGGGGAATCGTAATGGTTCCAATCCCCAAGCCTGTATTGTCTGCTGCCGTTGTTACATGATTAAAAAAGGCAAAATTAAAATCACCCAAAAACAAATTACCAGCACCAAAAGCCATTGTGTAACCCACTGCTACCCACGCTACTCCTACAAAACCCAATGCAGAAAAACTCATGGACATGGTATTGAGTACATTCTTGGAGCGTACAAGACCGCCATAAAAGAATGCCAAAGCGGGTGTCATCAGCAAGACAAGCGCCGCCGAGAGCAACATCCAAGCCGTGTCCCCACTACTGATTTCCTGTGGTCCCGCCCATACAAGCGGGCTGAGGACAATAAACAATAGTAAGACTGTTAATGTTTTGAATATCGTATTCATTGATTAATTAATTTAGGTTAAACAGACTACAAACTTAATTATATTAGAATCTACAACCTTCATTGTGTTTTTAAAAGAGATCGACGACCTAAGTTTTTAAATAAAAACGTTTTCATTTCATAACTTAATAAATTCTTTATGATAAACACCTTATTTAAATAAGTCTTTTACTCAAAAGGACTCATCTCTCTTACAGTCATTATGAATGTAGGTGTACCGTGAATAATCGTTTTAGGGTGGAAAGACTTGCTGTTTTGATACCTGATGATAGGCGCTGTTTTCAGCTATCATCGAGACGGTTACGTTAGCGTCTAACGTTTCTTGTTGCTGTTCTGATGAAGTGCTTCTATAGATGGCGCTACCTTCGCCAAGATGTATTTTGTTTAACCCGAAACCAAGGTTAGTTTACTTTGCCAATACAATTTTAATGACTTGAGCAGTTGATTCGGTTTGCAATCGCACTAGATAAGTTCCGCTTGGCCAATCGCTTCCGTTAAAATCAACATAGTAGATGCCCTGTGGTTGGTGTACAAAGTTGACGAGCGTGCCCACAAGATTGCCTGCAATACTCCAAACGGTTAGCTCTACGGTTTGAGCTTGACGTAATTGGTAACTAATGCGGGTCTGTGGATTAAAGGGGTTCGGAGAGTTTCCGATAAGTTCCGCTACGGGTTCTTCTCCCTGTCCCCGTCCAACCTTGATTAATCCCGAATAGCGCTCGGCGCCATCCGTAAAATATTGCTTAACACGGTAATAAAGTACTCCCTCGGATAAAACTGCATAATCATTAAAACTATAGGTTCTTCCATTTTCAAATCCGATACCTTCCTCTTTTGAAATCGCGGCGAGTCGTTCAAAGTGGAGTCCATCGGTAGAGCGTTCTACCTCAAACATGCGCGTATCGTTTTGTTGAGAGCGCCAAGACAAAAAGACAGACGATGCTCTTTGCACCACCGAAAGGTCTTGAATGGGGTAACGCAGCAGTAGGTCGGAAGCCACTCGTCGAACTTCTTGTGGCCATACGGCCAATATGTCACGATTGGTGTCATCAAATGGAATACGAACAAGTCCTTCACTGTTCCATGATATAGACTGAAGCATGGTACTTCGGATGGCTTTGGCAGTCCGAGCACGGCTCCAAAACATCAACTCTTGTAACGAACCTTGAAAAGAAGTTTCCGTATTGGCACCTGGCCGCATTCCAACCATTAAATTTAGGCTATTCCCAGAAGTGTCAAAGTTCATACGGTGCAAAAGCGAATCTACAAATACCCCATTCACCACCAAGTAGGTTTTTCGGGCTTGGGGATTGTTTACCATACCTACATGATGCCACTGTCCGTCTGCTATGGGTTTGGGGGAAACCAATGACTCGTGAAATCCCGGTTGCCCTCTAAAGGTCTGTAAGTGACCAAAGGCATCTATGCGCATCTCCAAGGGGTAGGCCATAAAATCATTCCCATTCCAAGTGGTTAAGATAACAGCATTTAAGTCAACCGTCTTTATCCAAAAAGATACGGTTGAGGCTTGGCTTGGGTGGAGCGATGGTAGCGCAGAACGCCTAATTTCCAAAGGTTTAGACAGGCGATCGCCAAAAAGAAGGGCTTTTCCGCTGGAGTTGACAAAAGAGCGGGTGATTTGTAACTCGCGGCGTTGCGATAAACCGAATAAAAGTTTCTCATGAGGTTGTGTTTTGTCCGTCTCTTGAAGTCTGATGGGTGTAATTTCCAAAAAATCATTCCCTTCATACTCCGGTATCGTGCGAAGCACCAAGGTATATCCGCCTCGGAACAGGGTTCTGGGCGTTATTATAACCTGACGACCTGCAAACCGAATTTGTGCAGGTTGTGGATGGGGGTTTGATTTTGGGATAAAGAATGCCTCATTTAGTCGTAAGCCTTTCGGCAAAGACACCTGAAATGCCTGAACGGTCTCGCGCCCCTGCCATTCAAAGAATAGATTTGCCTCCTGTCCTTCTCGAAAATTGATGGGCACATCATTACGTATAAACTGTGCGCTTGTCTCTACCGAAAAACGTACAAGTATAAAAGCCAGCAGCAAAAATATGCGGTAGCAAAAGGTCACACAGGGTAGAGGTTAGTTTTAGTAAATCGAGGGTTTACGCTAAATATAAGATATTTATCTGGCTATAATGAAATATTGGGCATTTCATAAGCGACTAAGAAGTTTTCAGGACAGGTATTTGCACGCTCGATAATTAAATTGGAGCAATATATTCATCTAAACCGTTGACGACCACAATCGTAACAGAATTGCACAGCAATGTATTTTCCAAGCGCCAGAGCGTTCTTTAGAAAACAGCATCGAGAAGCGTACAAGTACAACATCTATAATTTGTAGCACCTGTTTTCCCCATTTATGAACCTTACCCTATCGCCCAATCCATGCTTTTTAAGCAGGATAACCTTCTCTAATTGCCAGACCCATCAACGATCGGGTTTCTTCTGCAACCAGATTGGCACGCCGATTAGGGTCTGGCGGAATCGGTTCTAAGGGACGTACAATGGCTGTTTTACGGTGTTTGTCCTTGGCCAATCGCCACATGGCTGTGTACATATCTTCTGTGTCCGAAAACCAACGACAAACTTCTGGGTGGCTATACTGAATGATCACTGGCAGAAACGGTAAATCACTTTCTGTTGCCAATTTAAAAGCTCCCAATTTAAACGGGAGTAAGTTATCAGTTTCACCGTTGTTAATAGCCCCTTCTGGAAAAATGACCAATGGCGGAAAGGGGGTTTCGTGAAGTTTGGCAGAGACCTTTCGTTTTGCCTCCGCCAACGACTTCCGGTCTCCACGATCCACAAAAACTGTATCAATCGCATAGGCTATCCAACCGATAAAGGGAATTGATTTTACGCCATGATTCGCCAAAAAACGTACCGGCGATACCGAGAGCATTGTGGTAATATCCCCATACGAAAGATGGTTGGGCAAAAGTAAACCATGGTGATTTCGGATCTTTTCGGAATCGGTACAAGTAACTTTTAATCTAAAAAGCCAAGAGACGATGCGTGACATCCACATGGGAATCCAAGCTGCTAAACGCACCCGTTGATACCGGAAAGGAACCAATGCAAGCAATAGGATGAGGATCATGCCTATTGCTAAAACAAAGACCAAAATAAGGCAACGCATTATGGCTAAGATCATGTTTCTTAAAGACTTAAATATTGATGCTTACCTAAAAAATTTATAAGCTGATAAATTTGGTATGGAACGAAAAAGAAGTCCATCAAAAAGGCACATACAAAACAAGAAGGGTGCGATATTGCACAAATAAGACACGAAATCCATCCACCTCTAATCTACTGACCTTCAACAAGTTTTGTGGCAATTATTGATTATAGAAAGAATATAACTTCTAAGGACTCGATTAAAATTACTGGCCCTTTTTTGTCTTCTTTAAGTATCTGTTTTTTAACAATTTGTACGAATAACCAATTACAAAATAATAAAGAACCAACACTTATATGCAATGTAACAAAGAATGTAATATGTAAAATACACCATTCATCTTCCAGAACAAAACACAGAACACAATAGAGCAGTAATGCTCTTATGAAACTCTAAAGTCACTTCGCACTCTATGCTTTAGGGAACATGTTCCATATCCAACTTTGCGAAGAAGAATCTCAACTAAAAAAGAGGTAGAACAAGGGGTTATCCACATTTCCTTTTTAAGAATGATTAATATAGATTTTAATTTTAATTTATGGTATTAGTTGTAGGGGCTGTGGATATGTGGAAAACGTGGTTATCCACATAATTGGCTGTTGTACCTAAATATTCTTCCACAACTTATCCACAACTTATCCCTTATCGCTTTTCTTGCGGGGGCTACTTTTCTCTTTATTCCTATTACTGTCCTGGCTATTTAATACTGTAAGCCCTGTTTCGTTTAAGTACTTTAAAAGATTGGCTTGTATAAAACAGATAACCGTATAAAAAGTTCTCGTACCCCAAAGTTGCTTCAAAAGTTATCCACTAAAGTGCAAAATTGCTTCGGAGTTATCCCACAACAATCAACATGTTTTCCCTAAACATTTCCACCTTTAAATAGTCGTGGATAAGGATAGATAATTTGGGGATAAACATTGGCCTTTCCACAATACTTCTCTTTTGCGTTTTTATTTTGTCGTTTTCCACGGTTTTTCCATACAGTTTCCCCCGTGTTTTCCACCTTTGGGAGTGTCGTTCTCGTTTTAAGTTCAGCTCGTGTTACAATAACTGTGGGTAACGTGTGGATACCGCCTTTCGGTTAAATAATTTCTGGGAACCATCGTGTAAAAATTGTTCTTTTGTGGGAAAATTGTGAATAACTCTTGTTTTCGTGGTGGATTATTGGTGTATTACTTGTTGATTGCGTGTGCAAATTGTCTTAAATGCCGATGCGCTACGGTGGATAACAAAAAACCCGATCATGCTTTAGGTGATCGGGAATTGTTTAAACAATCGTTTGGGACTAACCGTTCTTTTTACACATCCGAGGATGCCAAATCTGGTTTACTTCGTTTTCGTTTAGGCTTGGGCATTTCTATAAGTCCGCGTTCTTTGGCATAATGGATACAAGCCTTGACAAACGACGTGAAGAGCGGGTGAGGCGTATTAACATTGGACTGGTATTCTGGATGGAATTGCGCACCTATAAACCAACGATGTGTTGGTAACTCGATAATCTCTACCAAATCTTGAGTTGGATTAATTCCCGAAAACACTAAGCCATTTTCTTTCAACTTATAGCGCAAGTCATTGTTCACTTCGTAACGGTGGCGGTGTCTTTCCTTAATTTCGGAGGTGTCATAGGCTTCAAAAGCTTTGGAGTTTGCTTCTATCGTACAATCGTACAAGCCTAATCGCATGGTTCCACCTTTTTGGGTAATGTCCTTCTGACTGTCCATGAGGTTGATTACAGGAAAGGGCGTTTCTGGATCAAATTCCGTAGAGTTGGCGGATGCCCAACCACATACATTTCGGGCAAACTCTATAACGGCACATTGCATCCCCAAACAGATCCCAAAGAATGGTAAATTATTTTCGCGTGCATATCGTATTGCGGTAATTTTGCCGGGAATTCCACGTTCCCCAAAACCGGGAGCCACCAAGATACCCGTTAAGCCTTCTAAACGCTCCGCAACATTTTCAGGCGTTATGTCTTCTGAATGGATGAGTTTGAGGTCTATGGCCACTTCATTTGCTGCACCTGCCAAAATAAAACTCTCGGTAATGGATTTGTATGCATCCTGATGGTCAACATATTTTCCAACCAAGCCTATCCGAATGGTGTGTTTGGGATGTTTAAGACGCTTTAAAAACTGTATCCAGCTACGCATATCGGGAGCCTTACGCAGTGCTTCATTCAGGTGCAAAATCTCGCACACCACCCGATCTAAGCCCTCTTTTTGAAGGAGTAGAGGGACGTCATAGATTGTACCCGCATCCAAAGCTGCAATGACGGCACTCTGTGGTACATTACAAAAGAGGGCAATTTTTTTCCGAATGCTTTCTTCGATGGGCATTTCTGAACGGCAAACCAAGATATCCGCTTGAATCCCGTGAGAGAGTAGGGTCTTTACGGAATATTGCGTAGGTTTTGTTTTTAACTCGCCAGCAGCGGAAAGGTAGGGGAGTAAAGTAAGGTGGATGTCGCAGGTGTTCCCACGTCCGATCTCAAAGCTAAGTTGCCGAATAGCCTCTAAGTAAGTGAAGGGGGGTGCAACAAATAAATACAATGATCGCAACAAGCAAGTTGTGTAAAAACAAAAAAATGCAGTCGCTCGGTGGGTGAACAACTGCATAGAAGAGAAAAATAGAGTGGTAGCTACTGCTGAGAGCGCTTGACGGACAGCTCGACTATTTGGCGCTCCTCTGGGGTGACGAGCACGCGTAGTTGGCGCGCATTTTCTCGCGATGAGAGAGGGATACTGACCCACTCGCCTTTTGCGATCTGGGATGAAAATTCTGGGAGCCACTCTACATCTACCGGCATCCAAATATGCCGGCATCTCCAGCCGCCACGGTATATCAAAACAGGGTTCAGCATTGCATTGTCCATCTCGTCTATTTGTTGACGAGTGTAAATTTTATTGAGGCACGCACGACAAAACGCACGTGTACTGGACATGATGTTGCCTGTGTACTTGTAGTGGTCGAGATTGGCTTTCTCGGCTGTGAGGTTTAGGTATGCTTGGTTGTAGACTGCGACGGTTGTTTGTGCCTGCGTGCGGACGTGTCCTAATGTTGCACCCGAGGCTATGCGCATTTCAGAAATTAGGACATCTTGGTCTATAGAGCCTTTTTTGATTTGTTCAGAGAGGATGCGAACTGACGCATCGAGCAACTCTTGGTTTTTGATAGACATCGTTTGCTGGAACTGATTCGCAATGTCTGTGGCGATGGCAGACTGTGCAAGTACGGTTCGGTATCCAGCATTCTGAATAAACTCAGAATAGACACGCTCGGCGTTTGCGATACCATCGGCGATAGAGCTGCTTAGGCTTGATGCTATTGAGGTGTTTAGTTGAGGGATTGCGTCCTCGATGATGGCGCGTATGACACGCTCTATCTCTATTTGGCTGTATTGCGATACGTCGTACTGAGTGACAACCTCGATCACAGAGGCTGCGACAGTACTAAGAAAGTGCTGCTGGTATTGGAGGATAGAGTCAGGCACTTGTGACAGAATGTCATCAATAATAATTGAGAGGCTATCGAACTGGTTCATCTGTCAGTTGGTTAATAATTTGTTGCAACTCTGCAAGCAGGTCTAATTGCAAATCTGGTGATAGGCGGTCGAGTGACTCATGGATCAGTCTGTAAATCAGATCGTGCGTGGCCCATCCTCCTGTTGGTGTTTTGGTTATGCGCTCATTTGTGTTGAACGCATGTAGGCAATTATCATTGAGGCACAAGCGGGTACGACGAATAAACCACCCAAGGTTGTTTGTGCGAACGACTCGCGTGTTACTGTGGCATTTGGGGCATTCTATACCCCGCAGGCTGTCGTGTGTATTATTGCTCATATGGATGGTGGTGGTGGGGTTTGCGGCTGCTATGGGTTATGACGCTTTGGCGATAATTTTGCGCAGGGCAGCCTCCATCTCAGATGTCTTTTCCGTCGAGATGACGCCTGCTCCTGCGTCTTGTGCGAACCGAGTCAGGGTCGCGGGGGACACGCCGATGGCCTGCGCCAGCTGGTTTTGGCTGCCTCCAGCGATTGTTTTTGCAGCACGTACAAGGTCGGCACTGCTGCTAATTACCGTACGGGAATCTAATATGTCAAACCCCTGGGCGGCAGCCTCGGCAAAGGCGTCCTCGACAAAGTGGTTGATCTGGGCAGGGACGGTACAGAGGGATGCAATGAACTGCGCTGTCTCTGGAGCGATTTTATTTGGCCACATCGTTTCGATATAGGCCCTGCGCTTTTGGACTGTCATGTGTCCTGCGCGTTCGTCAAGGGAAACCTTGGTAACACGCCAGTTGACATCGTTTCGTAGGGTTATTTTTTGCTCCAATTCTGGCCAGCCAAGCAGTACGACGGACAGCATCAGTTCACGTCCATCGTAGCGTGCCTCTCGCAACCGTTTGATTGCGCTGAGAGTGTTAAAATGGAGGCGGTGCGCATCTTCGATAACCAGCACAACACGGCGGCGCTGCGTGGCGATCAGGCGAGCAACCTGTCGAGATCGCTGCTCCATGTCGCGACGCGGGGATTCGTTAGACAAGTCAAAGACGAGGGCGTTCAGGATGGATGCAATACGGACGTTTTGGTCTGACATATCCTGCACCCAAACGGACTTAACTGATGTATCTAACTGCTTCAGAACTTGATCGAACAAGTGCGTCTTGCCTGCGCCGATGTTGCCAATGATGGCTGCGAATTTGTTGTTGTTGATGGCTGTTATTATTTGGCGTTTTGCCAACTCGATGGTTGCGTCTGTGTATAACATGGTTATTGGGCTTTAGATTGTTGAATGTGATGTTGGAGGTATAATTGCAGGACGGCATCTAATTGTGCCTGTGAGTGCGTACCGATTAGGGTATCAAAAATGTGGTGTACATGCCCGTAGTGCTGCCCAATGAGAGATAGCTGGTGACCGATGTACCGGCGAGCCTCGTCTGCTGGCATGGGCGCTGGCGAGGAATTGGCACGGGTGAAAGGGGTCTCTGGTTCAATCTTTGTGGGGCGTGCGGGCATGGCTCGTACATTGGGAGGTAGAACAACAGGGCGCAGCGGGTCGGGGGTAATCTCTGCGGCGGGGCGTACGGGTGCGGGCGTGGTGATTGCAGATTTCTCGGCAATCCGCTCGGAGGTAGTTTTTTGTGTTGCGCGGTATTGGCCATACTGGACAGGCTCCCAATTTCGCAACTCAAACTCCCTTGCGGGTTCATCTATCAACTGGCCAACAACGCTGCCGGCGTCATTGGCAATGACTCGGATGCGCATACCGGGGCCGAGATTAATGCGACGACCTGCGGCGTTGGTGGTGTGCGCTGGCACGGCATAACGGATGTTGTTTATAGAGACCGTACCGAACTGGTCGGTGGTGCGCTCGTGTATTCGCGGTATGAGTGTGCGTAGGTCGCCCTCGAATACGCGAGGTGGATGTAGGCGTATAGAGGTCTCGTATGCGAGGGCGCGAGTTGTACCTATATATGGGTGTTTCTTTTGTCCATCAGCGAGGAGGTACTGTTGTAGCAACTCGTTGTACTCTGACATGTAGAGCGTACTCCCTTCTCCGAGTCGCTCTGACAATGGCATCTCGAAATGGGTCCAGAGCCATCTGAAGTTGGACTCGATGGAACCATTTGCCTCCTTAGATTCTGCTATCTTATGGTTTATTTCGAGCGACAAAAGCATGTCTCTAAATGCGCCAGTGCGCATGACAGAACCTCTGTCCATCTGAAGGTCACACCCAGCGTGCGGCATGTGCTTAAAGGGGCGGTCGGCTGAGGCGTCCCACGCATTCGCGAGGAATTGCACCATCTGGATGTAGTTCTCTCCGGTCGCGGGGATCAACTCGGCGTAACGCAACATGGAGTAACAGTCCTTGATGGCGATGATCCAAGTGCGCAAGGTGCTATTGTCCTCCTTGTATGCGAGATGCTTACCCTGCACGCGCAGGATGTAGTCTCCGCGCTGTTTGTCGTATCCGCCGAGTTGGAAATACTTGCTACGGCTCCAATCTGCTTGTACGCATTGCAGCGCGAACTCGTAGCGCACTGAGACGCGGGTTTTTCGGTCGTTTATGCCCTGCTCGCGCATGAGACGATTTAGGGTAGAGACTGGCGGTATTTTATCCCACGCCCAACCTCGCTCGTGTAGTTTTTGCCTGATGACCTCGCTGGGGATACGCCTATCTGCGAGGCCCATTTCCCGCCCTCGTTGCAAAATCTCCATCGCCTCCTGTACCACCGCAGTGTTGTACTTAGGATCGCGTGCAGCCGTTTTCTTGGGGCCGTTCTTTGCACGTAAACGGCGGTATAGTGTATCCGGCGATACACCGAGTTGCTGCGCAAAATCCTCGATCAATGCCCGCTTACCAGTATGTGGTGCAGATTCGAGGGCATTCTCGATGTATGCGATTGTTTCGGGGGCGATGGTTATTGTGCGCATTTTACAAACGTTTTAGCCCAGTAATCACTCTGACGGCATCCTTGATTGACAACATCTCTACAGGGCAATCGCAACCAACTTGACGGCGGATAAACTCGCGAAGACGGGTTGTATTGTACCAACCAAGGTCGTCCTCTAATTTTGCGATATAGTCGGCTTGCGCCTGTGTGAGGTATATTTCATTCTCCCCTTTTTTGCCAATGCCGACATAGCGCTTATGGCGCGCTCGTCCGCGATCGCTGGATCCCTCTGGAAATTGTAGGCGAAGGATTAATAATACCTTGTCCACAGCCGGCTCGGGGAGAGATGTTAGGCGGATAGACTCATGCTCGGGGATATTGAAATACTCCATCATTCGGCAGAGTATCGTCTCGTATGTATCACGAGACATGCCGAGTTTTGATTTCAAAATGTGCACAAGCGACATTCGTGAGGGGTTCATAACTGCTCTCCATCTTCAGTCGAGGCATTTAGTTCGCTAAGCGCCTCGTACTCCTGCTTTGTGTACGAGACCAATACCCCGTCGTGATTGTAGCGTTTGTACGTAGTACCATACCGCCCCCATGACTTCAGGTCTATAACCTCGCCCGGCGCGAGGATGGCAGCGACGCTCAAATGCCGATCACACGCAGATGAAGCGTGTATGATCTGTAGTATCGTCCCTGAGCAATAGGCAATACTGCATCCGCCCCTGAACCCCATGCCGATGCCGGCAAATAGGAGTGTGCGATCTGTTGTATCAATATCACGAACGATCATTAATGTGCCCTTCTCGCGTGTTTTTATAACCTTGAAGGTTCCCTGCTTGAAGGGTTCGTATTGCGCTTTATCGCCATGATTTGGATTGAATGGCACACCGCTTACGGGTATCATGCCCCTGTCTCGTTTGTTGGCTCCGTACACAAGTTCGCACCGTATGGCGGGAAAGGGTGTTTCGGAGTACTGAAAGTTGTGATCAACAATAATTGCTTTCATGTGTGTTTGTGGATTTAGGAGTGAGAAATAAGAACCTCGATCGCTGGCATGTAGTGATTGCGCACGATGTTGGCAGTTAGGTCGAGTTGTCCGAGGAAGTTGCTAATTTCCTGAATGTCGGTTACGGCGTCTTGCGGTGTAATACCGGCGCGTACAATACGGTCGTGCGCCTCGGCGAGTAGCCGTTTTGCGTCGGCGATGTAGCGCCGTTTCTCTTCGAGTCGGCGGGCCACGCTCCCGAATTTCTCCTCAAGCTCTGCTGCAATCTCGGTTTTTTGCGTGAGGATCTTGTTCTCGGTCTTTAGGCGCTCGACAGTATTTTTCAGTTCGAGATTATCCTCTGCAAGGGCCTCTGCGCGCTCGCGGAGCTTGGAGGTTTTTTCGCGCATCATCTCTTGCATTTGCCGTTTCGTCATCCCGCGAACCTCGGAGAGGGTGATTTTATTCCCCTCTGCATCAAATAGATAGCCTTCTTTGGTGAGTATGTCTCGCTCTTCGTCCTGTAGGCGTGATAGCTCGTAGAGCGTGGTGATGGGTAGGCTCTGGATGCTGGTGGCGCTGCTTGGTGCGTCTGTTTGGTTGCCTTCGCCCTCGTTTGCATCGTTTAAAAAGCTAACCGGTTGGCTTTTTGGGGCCTTAAGGGTGTCCATTGTTAGCCCAAATGAGGTTGCTACTTTGTATAAAATCTTTCCTTGTGCAGGACTAATCTGTAATACATCTTGGCAGTAATCGTCTCGATTCTCGTACCCCTCTATTTTGTACAACTTTTTGTCGAATATCTCCCTGATGGCAACGGCTTGGGCGAGCTTTCCGGTTGCAAATAGGTCTTTTGCCTGTGTTAGGCGGGTGCGGTCTGTTGTTGTTATTTGCATTTTTGCGGTGTGTTTTGTTTTGAACGGTGGGCGGGGTAGCAGGTGTTGTGTGTTGCTACCCCTGTTGCGGTTAGGGCTGGGGGATGGTGTGTTCTATTTTGAAGGAGATTTTCTTGCCTGTCAGCGGGGTAACGTCTATCTGCATTAAGCGCAAGCTGTCTATACCGGGCACATCAATTATAAAATTAGGGTCTCCACGCAATGCGTTTTTGTCAATATCGGTGGTGGTTTTTATGCACCCGGGAGCGTTGGCGGCCAGCCATTTTAATGCGGCATCCGCATCTGATACGACGATGGTTGGCGGGTTCTCTTTGACGCTGAGCGTGCCGGAGGCGAGTCGCTCGCTCCAGCCTGCCCTAAAATCATGTAGCGATTGCAGATAATCCGAGACGAGGGTAAAAACCTCGACTTGTTCAGCGTTTAGCCGCTTGAGCTGTGCATCTGCGGCCTGCTTGGTGGATTTTTGTTCCTCGATGGCTGTTTGTAGCTCGGCGATGCGGGCAACTGCGGCGTTGAGTTGTGATCCCTTTAGGGGTTTTTTTGTGTTGATGTTGCTCATTTCTGTTGTGTTTGTGCGCCAGTTCCGGCGCGGATTAAAAGAGGTTTAGTTTGGACAGTAGTTGCTGTAGGTATTCTGGCTGGGCATCTGGGAGGCGGACGACATAGAATGCCTCTCCTTGTATGTGTGCGTAGCGCACTCTGATTTTGATGGTGCTTGGTTGATCGCTGATGGCGTCGAGCAGTCGGGCGGCGTTGGATGGGGTTCGTGGGATCACGAGCGCCGATCCGTTATTGTCGGTGTGTATTCTGGCGTTCATGGCGGAGTTTCTTGGATAGCTGTTTATTGATCAGGATGATTACGGTGTGTGCTGGGAGGCCGATTTCGCGTGCGATCTGCGTGATTTTCACGCCGTTCTCGTACTCGTTTCGCCAATACTCCAGCACGCATTGCGGGTAGTCCTGTAGGCGTGTAGATGGACGTCTCATTTTCAGTCGTTGGTTTTAGGGTTTACGATTTTGTTGTACGCAGCACTGAATGCAGCGCTGAGGTGGTGCATAATGGTCGTGACCTCCTCTATCCCTGCGCCATATGGCACTGGGACAACACACACAACAACATCTGGGTCTGCGCCGTGGCAGTCGGCGTACTGAATGCGCATCACAGGGCGATCTGATTGCATCGCATGGATATGTAGTGAGGTGAGGTCTATTGGCGTGTTCAGTTGCGTATCCTCGGCTGGATATGCAGTTATTACTGCCCCCTTCGCGACTGGGTCTACAAGGTCTAGCGTTCCGTTCAGGTTGGGACGCAGAATCACAATATCGTTTGCGCGCTCATTAAGACCGTGACGATCGTACCGGATACTGTTCCAGCGCACACCATCTCTGCGCACAAATTGCGCGATACGCCGAGGCTCGCGAGCGCTGAGGTCAATAGGTAGTTCGTCTATGTCTGCGATTTCGCGCATGAATTGCTCACATGCGCGTCTGACACATGTTTTGTGTGTTAGGACAGGGTTTTGGTCGTAGATATGTTGTGCGCTATCTGCGATCGTGTTTGCAAATTCCGTGATGGTCATTGTTTTAGAGTGTTTAGGGTTAATTATGCTACGAGGGTGGTGGTGTTCGTCATTCGTTCCTGTCCGTCTCGGATTAGCTGCGCCAGTGCAGTTCTATACGCAGGAGTTACGGCCTCTACACGGTTGATCATGCGACAGGTGCGCCAATAGCTGCGCTGCTGGTTTGTGCACCATTCCCGTAGGCTCACGCCCAACACGGTTAGACTGGCCCTTACCTGTGCGGCTTGCGCCTCTGTTAACATCCCGTGCCGGGTGTTTTTTTTTGTTACAGTTTCCATTTTTTTGTGTTTTGAGGTTATATTTGGGGCTTGTTTAGCGTCTAAGGTGGTGTATGTGTACTTGTTGATGACGCTGAAACGATAATACAACAAAATGAGATACAATGTCAAGCGCCATCACCACAAAACGCGATATTTTTTCGAGACTAAAAGAAATTCGCACAACAAAAAGGCTAAATCAAAAACAGATTGCACAACAATATGGGCTAACCCAGCAAGCATGGGCAAATTATGAGCGAGGAGATAGGGCTATTCCAACCGAGTTACTACAACAAATCGTGATAAATGAAAATGTCTCAACGCAGTGGCTTCTTATGGGTGCTGGCGAGATGTTCAAGGGTGTAGGGGATGATGAGACGTTGCGTGCAACGTCTGTACGCGGTGGGGATGAGATGTTGCGTGCAACGTCTGTACGGGCGGATGGAGAGGATGAGGTGACGTGGGTTGGTGTGTATGATGTGCGGTTTAGTGCTGGGAATGGGGAATTGGCAGTGCAGGATGAGGGAAATATGCTGATGGGGCGGATGGCATTTTTGGAGCGTTGGCTACGGCGTGATGTGGGTATTGATCCTGAGCGGGCCTGTATTGTGCGTGTGAGCGGGGACAGTATGATGCCCTATTTGTTGGATGGGGATTTGGTATTGTGTGAGCGTGTGGAGACGTTTACTGCGGATGGGGTTTTTGCTTTTTTTATGGATGGGATGTTTTATGTGAAGCGGGTGCAGCGGCTGGGGCATAATTCGTACAGGGTGAGTAGCGATAATACACAGTATGGGGAATTGGATGTACGGCGTGCGATGGAGTTGCGGGTGTTTGGACGGGTTGTGCGCCGGATATGCAGGTGATTTTGTACTATATAATATAGGAGGTGTTATGATACAGATTATTGGCTTGATGGTTGGGGTTTATGTGTTCGTGCGGTTTGTTGACCTCTACACGCGGGTGATGATGGACGGCAAGACGTATGTACATTCTGATAGGGCGCGGAAGGCGGCATTGTTAGGCGCCATCGCAGTTGGGTTTTTGATGATACTTTTGGTGATGCAGAAATGACGTGCAAAAAAATGCCTCCACCCTCCCCTGTCGAAAACGGGGGAGGGTGTTCTTTTTGTGGTTATACGGGGATATTGGCGTTGGTGTTGGTGCGTGCTGCCCTCCGTCGGCGGTAATAACACCCCTGTGGCTCGCGGGCGGTACAGAGATTGCCCTTGGAGAGAGGTTTCCCGCAATGCGGGCAGGCTATACCCTTGGGTACGATTGTGGTTGTATTTATGTGTATGCCGTTGTCGTTGGCGTGTGTCCGCCACGTCGTTGGCGCACTTGCGGCGCCGGTATTGGGGATAATGACAATATCGTCCGGATTAACCTTCTCGGTTGTGTCGGTTGTTGGGATTGTGGTGTCGTTAGTTGGCAGGCGCTGAGTAGATAGGCGCTGCTGAATGATTGTGTTGTAGTGCTGCCGTATTTGGTGGCGGTTCTGGCGGTGTTGACGTGCAAACGGGAACGACAGTACAAAATACACGGCCTCCCATGCTGCGTACGCCGCATAGCGCATATTGGCGGCGCGCTGTTGGCGTCGCTCGGCGAGTGCGTCCGCGTTGGCGCTGTTGGCATTGGTCAGTTGTATGTTTAGCGCCGCCTCGCGTGCTGCATCGTTGGCGCGTTCTACGGGGTCCAGCCCTTTGTAAATCCACGCCAATGCCAAAAGACTGGCAACACTGGCGAAGGGTTGTACTATTAGCCAGACGCCAACATAGCTATTGGCAGATGCGTCGTTGTGTAGCATGTTTGCAGCAAGGCCATACGCAACAAATACGCCAGTAACGACTTGATATGCCTTGTTGGCTATTTTTTGCGTGTTTGCGATCAGTGATCGTTCATACAGTTTGCTATAGAGGAAGCCCAACTCCAACCAACCTGTTGCAACGATGGCGGGAATTAGGGACAACAGGTCTGGGTTGCGCTCGTACATCCAGACGCCCTGCACAGCCAACGATGCCACGCAGAGTACAGTTGCAGCGATTAATAGAGAACGATCCTGTCTGCGGCGTTGGCGCTCATAGTCTGCTGCATCGAATTTGTGTTCGTTCTCGTAAATCGGTACTCTGCGATTGTTTATCGTTACCCAGCGTGTAGGCGTGTTATCGGGTGTTGGCGATGGACTGGTGTTCATGTGCGTTGGGTTTTAGGGTTATATGGGGATGGTTAGAAATTTGCGTCTCATATGGGTGACTATTCGCTGTGCCTCGCTGTCTGTTAGCCCAATAAAACGGCGAATGATGCGGGATCTTCCGGCTCCAAGGGTGTTGTGATACTCGGCGATACGAGTGGCATTTACCTCGCTAATTGCGGGTAAATACCCTACCTCGATGCGTATAGAGCTTGTAGATGCACGTGCGCGACTGTGCATTGCTGCGAGCATTCGCCCCTGAAATAGCAAATCAACCCTACTGCCGGGAAGGCCGCGGCGGGCGCGTTTGAGGGCGTGCCCCTTGCTGTACCCCTTTGTGCTGGAACCGTGCAGGAAGTTGCCTTGCCGTGTGCGCTCACGGATGAGCGCCTCGATGAACAACCCGACCTCGGAGGCGGGCATTTCGCGCATGACACGAGGGATCATGCGCTGGAGGTCTGCAGAAAGTTGTTTTCGGTTCATATGCCTGCGAGGAGAGGGTTGCTGGTAGGTGGGTTCAGCGCGTCCTCTGCGTCTATTGGCGTGTCGAGGTTTAGTTCTGCGCGAATTTGGGCAAGGCTTAGCGGCACTCCGAGTGCACGGGCCTCGCGAAATATCCGTGCCCGCGCTGTCTGGTCCTCCAATGCTCTTACGATCAGCCTAATTCCTACCAGCGTGTTTTGCAGCCCGTTGGCTTGCAAAAATGGGGCTATGAGCTGTGTATTTAGCAAGCGATTCATGCGCACAGCCAATTTTTGTGCAACATCAAGGCGGATGCCATTTGCCGTCGTCATTGCGCCGTAGGTTCCGGTTTTTCCGTCGTTGTCCGTCATGGATTCCGACTTAATAATGCGAGACCGGGCGCGTTCGCAGCGCTGCAAAAATGCGTCGTAGGCGGCGCTGGTACTTCCTGTGCTGTGTTCGAGTGTAGAGATTTTTGTGCGCTCCGAGATGATTGCACGGGAATCGGATGCCAATCCAAAGATGGCATTTTCTAACAGGGTTTTGTCTGTGTCTGAATAACCCTGTAGTAACGTCCCTATTAGGGCGGGCTGTCCAAAACTCTCGTTATAAGCCGCCCAGTCCTCCACCCCAAAGAACGAAAATACGGCGTGGCGTGCCGCAGCGAGACCACAGCCCAGTTGTGTAAAGTCTATGTTCTGATAGACAGGGAGTGGTTCGGCGGTATAGAGCAGGACTGCACCAGGGTCGTAGGTATCGGCGCGGGCATCGCCGATGAAGAGGCGGTTGTAGTCTCCGTCCTGTTTTGCGTATATCCACGAGCGTGGCACTGGATTATACCCAAGAGGGGCGTAAACATCACGCCCTGCGAGTCTGGCAACATCCCACACCAATTCGTGCGCTGCCACGCCATAGTAGTGCCCCAGCATTAGGGATTCAACGATTTGTCGTACATCGAGTTTTTCCAGCAGTGCCTCCACGATCTCTCGTTGCGCACTCGCTGCCTGTGAATCGTCTATTGTTGCGACCTCGATGTCGCCCGCGACCGCAGCGACAAGGCTCTCTAACGCTGGCGCGATAACGTCGTCGTATGTATAGAAAAACTCTAACACTGCAAAAAAACGTGCAGGATTACCGCCGATCGCAGCCTTTCGGGCATACTGTATATCTGCTGGCTTTACAACGCTGAATGCGTTTGAGAGGCTCAGGACGCGGGTTTTAGGTTGTATCATTATTTTTTATGTTACAGTGTTGGTATTATCGTCTTAGTCGTTGGATTAGGCGCTTACCCAGTGAGGCATAACTGGCTGGTTTGCCTACACCTGTGCGAAGTCGCGCGATTGCCGACTCCAACGCATCTGGCGCATCCACAAAGCCATGAGGGAAGGCGAGTAACTGGTTGTACAGGCGCTGTACATCGCTATTCATTCTTGCAGGAAACAGGATTCTATGTTGTGATGCAAGGGGTTCGAGCGATTCAATCCTCGCCTCCTTGCTGCCTCGTCGGTTGCTGCCCGACGCGACAGGTAGTGGCCAACCATGTCGCTCTTGTGCGTCCTCGAAATCCCGAGCAAGACGGTCATCCTGCCCAAAGTCGTTCTCGTACCCGCCATTCCTTAGTTGGTCGTATTGCCTGAAGAAATTGTACCACGCCTCGATCAGTGCAGATGTGGGGTCTGTTTGGCGCACGAATGCGTCTATTATATAGTATAGCCCGCCTGAGTAGGCGACGACGACAATGCTCTTAAAGCAGGACGATTCGGAGCGACCAAAGGCGGGATCGAACCACGTGTACCAGCGTGCACCGTCGGGGATTGTGTCGTAGCGTGGGAACCACTCTGCCCTGAAGAAACTGCCTTCGCGGATAGGGTTGCCATTCATCTCGCTCTCGTAGAGCGACGGCCCCATTGTTGATTGCATATTCTCGTACCACGTAGGACTGTATCGCTCCGGCCACAGGTACTCCATGCGCCCATTTTTGAAGGTTGATGCACGAAATACGTGAGCCGAAATTGCGGCGGCTCCTGATTTGCCCGCTATACTGTTTCTGTCTGTTTCATTTGCGTTCAAATCGTCGAGGCGATCAAATGTACCAATTCGCCCGCCGACCCGTAGAAACGCCTTTAAATCGTCTTCTGTGTCAAACAGGCTTCCCATGACCTGATACAGTGCAGACGTGTCTGTCCCTGTGTTGCCCAGCCAGGCAATGGGGGCGGTGTCGGTCACAGCAGGGTACAGCTCCTGCAACACCCACGCGACCTTTTCTGCGCCGATGCGTTCGTTGCGATTGGAGTTAGTGTCCTCGAAGTCATCAATAATTGCAATGTCTGGGCGAAACTGGTGAAAGAGCTTACCCTTGATTTTTGTTTTATAGGCTGCTGCCTCGACCTGTATCTGCACAGGCGTGGCATTGGGCAGACGTGGCGCGACGTTTATGCGTAGAATACCCTCTGTGCGCGAATAGACCTCTACTTCTATGTTGTAATCTGCGCCGATGGCATTGTTGGCGGTCAGTTCGGTAAAAATGTATTCGAGGTGCGCACGAGATATTTTTAGCTCCTCGCTGACCACGAGTGGGTAGCGCACTTGTGCGTTTAGGATTTTGCGGATTAGCCCGATGCGAACGCGACTGGATTTTGCGTGCTCGCGTGGCCCGTGCACAACGTAGATGTGTCGCACACGCCGTTCAAGTATATCGTCTATCTCTGCGTGAAAATGCGCACTTGGGGAGGTGGTGTAGTGTGGGGTGTAGGTGCGTGCAAATGCCTCGTTATCGTGTGCAGTTGCGGCGATACGGGCGCGGATGTCGGACTCAGTGGCCGCGATCGGCGCGTGTGTGACCTCCGCTAGTCTGTTTTGCAGGTCGGTTAGCTGCTGTAAGTGCCTGCGCTCTGCTGGCGTGAGACTGTAGTAGATACTGCTCATGCGAGGGTCTGGTCTGCAAGATTCTGAATAAACTCACCTAGTAGCGGAGCGACTTGTGGCTGTAGCTCTGGTGCGCGTTTTTTTAGATAGGCATTCAGCATCTGTATGCCGTCCATGACATTCGCCCGGAACTGCAGGCGTGGGTTGAGTTTCTCGGCAGTGCTTTGCAGCTTTGCGATAGAGTCTGCCTCGCTGACGGTCAGTACGCGCTGTTCGTCTCGTGCCTTGTCGAGGATGCTCTGTATTTGCAGCAATAGATTCTCTGCGACCATGCGCCCAGACATTGCCCTTGGCAGTGCTTTATCATCCCATCGTTCCTCTGTTTTCCATCGTCGTATTGTTGAGTCCGGAACGCTGAGGACTTGTGCAATTTGCCCCATATCCATCCGATCGAGGATGTAATACGTTGCCGCCGCGCGTCTTACGCTTTCGTGGTACACCTTGTTTTGTTGCCCTTTCGGTCGGCCTGATCGGCCCTTTTGCCCTGCCATATCTATATTTTTTTGGTTGCCTGAATATCCAAAAAATGGACATCTAAAATGTTGCATATGTGGTATATCATATTTTTACGATGATTGAGATTTGGTATTATCCTCGCATAACACGATACGACGATGGTTGTGTGTGGATTAGGGGTTTGGAGGCAGGCAATATGTTCGCAGGGTCTGCCTCCAAAAAGTTTTTTGAGTATGTACTGCACTACTGGCGACATTATTGAGACCTATACAACTGCTGCAATCGCTGAATTGACAGGCGATGCAACTGGGCAGTTGGTGGATGAAAATCGCCTGCAACGTGCGCTGGATTATGCGGGCGCGGTTGTGGATGCAGCGGTGCGGGTGCATTATCCAAATACGGACTTTGTAACGACTCCTAATTTGTTCTTAAAGCAGTTGCAGGAGCGCGAGGCGTTTTTGACGTTGCACGAATGGCAAGCGCGTTTCTTGGGCGAAGAGATGCTCTCGATACGAAAATTGCAAAACGCGCAGTTGGAGGCACTCCGGCGAGGCGAAATAGGGTTGGCGTCGGGCAATATGGTTATAGAGATCTCCGTACCCGAGCCGAGACATCGTGAGCGGGTATTCGGGGCGCACCGTGCCGTCTTGGGGGCGATATGATTGAGCGTGTAAATGCGATTATAGCGCATCTGGAAAATGCTGCAAAGGAGGCGGTTAATGGAGAAATTCGCCCGATGGCAGTTACGGCATATGGTGGCGAGTTGCTCAATACAGACCTGATCACCAATCCGCCGCGGGTATTTGTAGAGCTTGATCGTGCTGATTTCGGTGGTTTAGACATTGGAGACGGTACGCTGGTCGGCGGCGAGGACTACGACCTGATTTGTGTAGCTCGCAATGCCCAGTCTGGTGGGGCGCATTATCACGCAGGAATCAGGCTGGCAGACTGGGTGGTGCAGGCGATGCGGGCGTTCTCGTATGTGAATGACGATGCTGTGTGGGAGGTCTCTACGATTAGTGTAGAACGTCTCGCGATTACGCAGCGTCTGTGGATAGGGGTTGTAAATGTGCAGCTCCGTAATGATTAGATAACCCATAAAGGGGCCGTGGATTGACCGGTGATACGCGGCCCCGATACGCATAAATATGGCAGACACGAAAATTCAGATCGCAGAGGTAGGATACTACCCGGATCATCCGCAAGGGCCGTATCGGCTTATTCAGGAAAATCTTGATGAGATGATTGAATCGTTTACACAGGATGTTGTAATAGACTTTGATCATGCGACCGAGTACGCATTCCTTAATCCGGGCACTGCCAAGGCTGCGGGCTGGATTAAAAGCGTGTCCAGCGAAGATGGCAAATTGTGGGCGAATGTGGAATGGAATCCGTCTGGGGCAAGTGCGATTGACGAACGGGAGTATCGTTATCTATCGCCGGTTATAGATTTCGATCAGATGGATTGGGAGACTGGTTACCTGACGGGGTGCAACCTACGCTCTGTGGCGCTAACGAATACGCCCGCAATGGAGGGTATGAAGCCTCTATTCAATAGCGCAACGCTGGGTGTGTATGCTGGCGTGTCTGCACAAACGATTTTAAACTCACGGGGGGCGACAGCGAATGCCGGGCAGTCCAGCCCTTCAACTAAAACCCCGGCAAAACGAACACAAAACAGTATGTCTAATGAACGTGCGGGGTTTTGGAACCGTTTCACGAAGACTGCGAAGCTAAATACAGCCGTTGCGGACGATGTGGATGTGTTGGCAGAAACCCAACATTTAGTGTCTCGTGCCGAAACCGCAGAGGCGAAATTAGCTGAGGCGCACGCCACGATGGCGACATTGGAGGCGGAGAAGGCCGAGATGGCAGCAAAGATTGCAACATTTGAGGCAGCACAAGAGGCGGCGACTCAGGCGGCGGCAACAGCACAGGCGACGGAAATTGACACAATCCTGAACTCGGCAGTGACAGATGGACGGATTGTGGATGCGTCTAAGCCGGACTGGAAATCCAGATTTGAGGCAGACTTTGAGGGCGCAAAAACCCTGTTAAACAGTATTCCCGCGCGGGGCAAGTTGCCCGCAACGCGGGTAAATGCGCCACAGGGGCGGATGGCAAACAGTAAACCAAGCAAGTACGTACAGTACGCAAAAGGAGAGTAAAATGGCTTTTTTACGAGATATTGGGCGACGTGAGAGCGACCGAGCTGCACAGGCATTTGCGTTGCTGTTGTCGCAAAGCGCGCTTTTCCGCACCTTTGAGAACGCTGATGGGTTCCAGCTCGCAGCTACAGACCACATTTTGGAGCCAGTGGATGACACCGCTGCCACACAGGGTCGTGCATTAGGGGGCGGATTCACACGAGCTGCGCTTTCGCGCGCCTCGCGACCAACTACCACGCTTGCGATTCAGGGGGATGCGGTCTCCCTCGATGTTGCGTATCAGCGCGACATTGAAAATGGGCTATTGAATATGGATGCGTGGTTAGAGCGGCGCATGAACCGACGTATTCGGTCTTGGGTGCGCTCGCTGGAAGCGAAGTATTTTAATGGGAATCCGGGCACGACGGCGACTGACCCGAAGGGGTTTAAAACCCTTCTCGACGGTGCGACTGCATTGCCGGGTTTTGCAGGGAATACGGGCACGATTGATGCTACGACTGTCGCGGGCACGAACGAGCTTGACCTAACCAGCTCGACCAACTACGACGCACTGTTAGAGGCATTCGAGCAGTGGACGGTTGTAAATGTGCCAAACGCAAGCGCGATCTTTTGCAGTCCTAAGACTGCTGCGCGGCTGACCACGATTGCGCATCTGAAGCGCATTCTTGGCGAGGACCGCGACCAGTTCGGGAACCCGGTCAAGACGTTTAATGGCATCGCGATTGTGCCAACAGTTCCGACTGCGATTTTGCATACTGAGCCAAACAAAAACGCCAGCGCCACAACGTCCACGTCTATCTACATCGCACGTATAGGGGAGGGGGACACCAGTCTCCTAACCAATGGTTTCGATTTTTGGGACCACAACGAGCCTATTGACGAGAACAAAATCAGCAACGGTCTTACATGGGAATTTCGTGGACAGATTGCGGCGGAGTCTCCGGATGCGATCGCACGTGTAATGTACCTGAAAGTGTAGGAGAGTCAGATGGCACGCAAGCGAGTAACTATCATTGCGCCTAACGAGCATTACGAGGACACCTATCTTGGTGTTTCCTTCGTGGGTGGCAAGGGTGAGACGAGTGATCCTAAAGTTGTAAAATTGATGCGTTTAGAGGGCTTCGTGATCGAAGAACAGAGCGCACTGGATACAGGAGATGGCGGAGGAAACAGTACGCCACCACCTGATATAGACGTGTCGCCATGATCCTGTATCAGTTATTGCAATCATTAACAGCGTTTAGGGGCAAAAAAACGGGGCGGGTGTATCACGCCAGTCCTAACGCCCTGATCTCCGCGCCTGCGGGGGAGTTTGGTGATGGCGAGGACGTAAAGTTTTTAATCATCGAGGCATTGCCTCAAAACAACGATAAAGATGGCAAACACAGGGCCAACCCTACGGAAGGGGATTAAAAGCGTAAAAATTAGTTCAGCCAATACCTTTACAGCAGGGGCTACGACATTAGAGTACGATCGTCTGCAAATCATGGAGGAGGGCCTAACGTTAGAGATTTCGGAGGAGACATTTAAGTTAGCCTCTGGGCACGATGCACATGAGGGCATTGCGGCGAAGATTGAGATGCAGTTGCTGAAAGTGCCCGATACTGATATTGCTACGATCCGAGGCTGGCGGGACAACCTTACGCCTGTTTTTGTGCAGGTGGTTGACACCTCGAATACTGCGACGACGGTATATAGCAATATGATTGTATCTGCTGCACACCGCGTGCCTAATGTCTCGAAAGGACAAGGGTATGCTGTTTACAAGCTCACAGGCGCCGAGGTCACAGACACCAGTCTGTACGCAACGACCGTAACGCCGTAATAACGTTTCATCATCATACCAGGCCGGCGGGGCGAGGTTAAGGGCGCTCCGCTGGATTGGTTCAGCGCAAGGAATCATGACACGTACAGCATTTGCAAACGAGGTTATTGCAATAGCAAAGAGCCACGTCGGGGAAAGGGAACTCCATAGCAATGGTGGATGGCACAATAAGCGATTAGAGGAGACAATGCGCGAGTTCGGATGGCAACGTGGCTGGGCGTGGTGCGCACTATTTAATGAACTTGTCTGGCGTACTGCGGCGCGAAAGGCGCAAATGGCACTGTTTGACAAGCGCTTAGATGCACTGTTTTCTGCGTCTGCAGTGGTGAGTTGGCGAAATTTCGACGCTGACGAGGATTTTGAAACACAGAACGGCGGCAAAACTTTATTGCCAATGGCGGGAGACCTCGTTTATTGGCAGCACGGAAACACGGCACATGGACATGCAGGGATTGTTCAGTCTGTATCGGGAAATCGAATGATGACGATTGAGGGTAACACCAATGCGGCAGGCAGCCGTGAAGGGACGGTTGTAGCGATTAAATCGCGTCCGATCGGGAACGCGGGGATGTTGCGACTGCTGGGCTTCGTTCGTCCTAAAACTGTTTTTTTTGACGTAACGTCTGAGCAAAAATGACAATGCGCATGAATGTATTTAACGTAGAGCGGGTTCTGAGTAGCCTGTTGGACGCACCTACCTCGAAGGCACTACTTGCGGCAACCGTTGTGGTCGCATCGCAAGTACTGAATGCCTTGGCCCCGATTGAGGGATTGGTTAATGCAGACTCCAGATTGGTATTGGGCGCAATATTGCTATTCCTTTTGGACTTGGTGACAGGTGTATGGGCCGCCATTAGAGACCGGCGGTTTGCGTGGGGGAGAGGTCTGAAGCAAACCGCTACCAAGGCCGCAACATATGCTGTATTTGGGTTCTCGATGGCAATCCTCTCGAACACGTTCCCCGCCGTGCCAGTTGTTAGTGTATTAACAGATCATGCTTTCAACTTTGCGGTCGCGTGGATGATGATCACTGACGTGTTTTCGATTGCAGAGAACATGCTAATCGCTGAGCGCGTGAAAAAATTCCTATTTGCAATTATCCCCGCACTGAGGACGGTCTCTCCAGAGGCTGCTGAGGTGGCGGGTAATTTAAACAACACAAACAATCCAGAGAATGTTGAAAAATCTTAAAACAATCCTTGTTGCCGTTGCAGCGATCGCCGTGCTACTTATTGCAGGGTTGGTCGGGTCTATGTATGGCCCCGGTAAGGTGGTCACGCAGACGGTACAAGGGGAAACAAAGACGGTCTTTGTGGATCGCGATGTGCCAAAAGTGGTGGAAGTGCCGAAACCGATGGCGGTGCATACTGTCGAGCGGATTTATAACACGCGAACCGACACTGTGCATATTCGCGTGCCTGTGCAGACTGAGCTTAAATCGCCCGCATATGTTACGAGTTCTAACCCTGTAACCTTGGAGAGGCCGAGTTTGTTGTCTGCGCCTAATTACGTTCTAACTGCCTACAATATACCAGAGCAGCGCTGGGAACAGCGAATTTATCCCGCGTATAGGCGCACCAGGTGGGGATACAATATTAATATCGGTGCAGGGGCTGTTGCGGGTACTGGGGATGTGGTGCAGCCTGTTGTTATTGCACAGGCAGGACTGCGTTACCGGCGATCGCAGGCTGGGGTTATTGGCCTATTTGCACCTGATCGCGCCCTGTATGGCGGTATATATGCCTCGTATGACATTGCCAGCCGATAAGCTGCGAATTGAGTTTAAAGCACTTACATGGGCGGTGTATGAAGATGCGTGTATCCGTCTTGGCCTTGATCCGACAGAGACGTTGACAACGATCACGTCGTTATCCGCCGAGCCGAATCCGCAATTCATGCAGGCTGCTTGTGTGTCTCCGCCGCCCATGTATGACATTGATGTTGCGTGTATCGCCCTGTTCGAGTGGCTGCGATTGGTGCAGCGCGACGTGCAGCATGCAACATCTCGTGCGATCCCGCTACTGTCCCGACTGCCGAGATCCGAGGGTGGCGACCGGACAATTACAGGGGTATTGGCACGCATGGAGCCGGCGGACGAAGACTTGTTTAGGGCGATGCCTCTACAAGAATTTCTCTACAGAATGTCTTTGCGTAGTGCGTATGCTACGTTAGACGCATTAAAAAAAGAAGATGATACAGAACCCGATTGAGCGAAATTTAGTCGCTACGCAAAACAGGGCATTTTCGGAGGTTGTGCAAATACAAAACCCCGACGGGACACCTGTCGCGCTTACAGGCTTTTCCGCCAAGTGCCAAATCCGCAAGAATGTAGAATCGGGTGTTGTGTTTGAAATGAGTACTGAAAACGGGCGCATCGGGATTGATGCGGGGTCAGGAACAATTACGATACAGACCCTTGGGAGTATAACCCTACCCGCGCAGGGGCGGTATGTGTATGATATTATGCTGTATCCTACAGCAAGCGTTGGATTGGCAGATACTATCCAACGCGGTTTGTTCATCATTCAGAAGCCAGTTACGATATAATATGCCAGAAATTGCATTGCCATACAGCTATCCTGAGGTCGCTAATATTGCGAGATCGGTCATCAATATGATGGATCGCGGAGAATGGGCTACAGGGATCGCGTACAATTCAGGAGAGCGCGTCTGGAAGGACGGGATGGTTTGGGTCGCGAGGGCGTACCACATTTCTACTGCATTAAATGCCCCTCCCAATGCTGACATGTGGAGGCAAATAGTGATGCAGGGGGCTACTACTGAGCGCACGTACACTATTCCTGTTTTACAACAATCGATCATGCTGCCCTTTTGGTACGAGGTTGGTCTGCAGCAAATAAAACGGGTATTGGTGGATGGAGTGGACATAACGGGACAGCAAGGCGTCCCCAATAGTCCGATAACGTCCCCGACATGGCATTGGTGCGAGAAAATGCAGCCGCTGGGGTATTTGGGGTGTCTATACAAAACCTCAAGTGTGATTGTCTTGAACCCTATGCACTACATGGATGCTACATTGCCAACCGCAATTACCGTCACATACGAGGAGCGCACAATAGGGAGTGATCCCGATCTGTGCCTGCGCGCATATGATAGACGGCGTATGTTGTCATCATTAAACCCAGAAAAAATCGAAACTGATTACCCTGGCGGCCATCAGTACCGCGTGTATTTTAATCCACCTGCTGATGGACTGGTTATAGAGATGTGGCGTGAGACACAGCGCGTTGTAGGGAAAGGTGCGGGCGTTAAATACAAGGCGCATCGGCATTTTATGCCCTATTCAAGACAGGGTGCAGATGAGTTCCCTGCACAATTATCTGCTGGGTCTATCTCTGGATTAGGGATAGAGGAGAATGGGTTTGAGGGGAGCACGTTTACAGTAAATATAAACAGGCAATTCCTGCGAAGAAACAGGTCCTGGAAGTGGTGTTTGTTTGACCCGGCAACAGGGGCGAGATCCCGCCTAAGCGCACAGACATTGGTTGAGCGCAAATATACCGACTTGGACAATGGGATAGAGCGATCTAGCGGACTGGTATTGCAGTAGGCGGATTAACGAGTACATGGAATGCGTTACGGGCATCTCTCTACATAGAATGCGTTACGGGCATCTCTCTACATAGAATGCGTTACGGGCATCTCCATATTAATTTCAAGCCCCGCCCGTGTGTGGCGGGGCATTTTTATTTAGGACATGAGCGACAAAAAATTAGTCATTGAAATTGAGGTTAACGCGCAGGGTGCGGTCACTGCTGTGAAAAACCTGGACGGGCAGCTTGTCAAGCTTGATGGTGCAGCCTCGAAGGCTGGCAATGGGATGAGTGGCCTCTCGCGCGCTACTGGCATGCTGCAAACTGCGATGGCGGGGCTGGCCGGCGTGGGTGTGGCAGAATTTTTGCAGCGCGCATCGCAAGCTGCATTAGATGCAGAGAAAAGTCAGCGCCGACTTACTGCAATGTCGAAACTATTACAGGTTGAGATGTCGCACCTTGCTGGCTCGTCTCAGTACGCACAGAATACGTTTTCACTAAGCACATCGCAGGCTAATGATCTTTCTGTTGCTGTTACGAAGTTAACTACAAAAGCGGGGGAAATAGGCAAAACGCGCGAGGTGATGCAGGCCTTGCTGGATTTGTCTGCCGCCCAAGGAATGAGCGCGGCGGAGGGTTTGCAGGCGTTTGAGATGGCAATTCTGGGAGTGGACGAGGGCACAGACAGGCTGTTCGGGAAAAACCCGTCCGTTCTCTACGAGGAGTATGCAGCACGTATAGGGACTACGGCAGGCCGGATGTCGGATGCCGAGCAGGCGCAGGCGATCTTGACTGCAACAATCGAGTCGGGGCTGCGCGTGCAGGGAGAGTATAAAAACTACCTTTCGGGCACGGCTGGCGAGCTGGATATGATTAAGCAGCGCGCAGATCAGGCGATGGTCGCGGTGGGCGATTTGACCAATTCATTTGTATCGTCCCTGCCCTACATAGACACGCTTATCAATCGCTATGGATCGCTGTCGGACGCGATTGGCGACTACCTATTTAATCTCGCGAACTTCTACCTCAGTGGCTTTGGTGTTCAATTAAACAATCAATACGATACCAATCAGCGAGTATTAGGACTGATGCAGGGCATGAGTGCTCATGGCGCATCTGCGCCTGTGGCGGCTAATCCGCCCAAAATATCCGTGCCTCGCCCTCGTGCCATTGGCGGCGGCGGTGGTAGTAGTCGTAGTCGCGGCGCAACGACAAAACAGACTGCAGAGGAATATAAATATCTCGCAGGCTCCGTTGGCGCCGCTGAGCGGGCGCTACGGGAGATGAATGAACAGTACGATAGGGCTACAACAGACAACGAGCGTGCGCGAATTATGCACTTAATCGAGGCGAGGCGGGCGGAGGTTAAGGTTGCGGAGATGGCTGCTAGGGGGCAAATTAATATTGCGGATGCGGCTGATATTGCTGGTGGGGCTACTGATGCGCTGCGGACGCGTGTCGCGGCGTTAGCAGGCGAGATGGCGCAGCTCGTAGAGGTGGACGCTGATGGTACGATGTTGCCGATTGCATCGAAATTTAGCCAATTTATCGGCTTGATTGAAAAAAACAGAGAGACAATTCAGGAGGCGTTCACCCTCTTTGATGAGGCTGTACGGGGCTATGCGGATTTACGAACCGCACAGATCAGTGCCGCGGCGGATCAAGAGCGACGCCTATTCGAGCAGCGACAATCCCGCGAAGAACTTGCCCTACAGGGAGAGCTTGACAGGTTAAAGCAGCGCCATGATGCCCGCCTGATGTCGGATCGCGCCTATGAAAAACAGCGTACAGAAATCGAAAACCGCCAAACCGCGCTTGCCGAGCGGCATGGAAAGGAACGTGATGATATAGACAGAAAATACCGTCGCGAACAAGCAATTAGGGATCGCAAAAACGCGCTTTGGAGTATCGCAATAAATACCTCTCGCGCTATTGTAGAGGCGCTTCCGAACCCTTTGAAAGTCGCGTTTGCTGCTGCGGCAGGGGCGTTGCAGGCAGGGTTAGTGCTCGCTAAGCCTATTCCTGCGTTTGCGGGAGGCGTTGATAAATTCGATGGGGGCCTGGCGCTGGTCGGAGAGCGGGGGCCTGAGTTAGTGGCGCTACCCGCAATGAGCAGTGTCATAACCAACCAGAACACACGTGCACTGATTGGTGCAATAACGAGCGCCAATGCTGGCGATTCTGGTAGTATTGGTAGTTTGATTGGCGAGCAAATCAGAACAGCAATAGAGGGCGCTGAAATTCGCATTGACGGGACAGTGCTGAAGATTGCCCTCAAAAACACAGAAGCACTGTACAGAAGGATGGGTGTATGAGCTACACTGTTTTAGACTCCTATATTATATCGTCAAAACCTGGCACATTCAGGGTTGATTTGTCGAGTAATAGCGGCTACGAGGCATTCGATCTTACGCTGTGTGATGCAGCGCAAATTAATTGGCGGCCTAATGCGGATGTTTTTCCAACCGTAATTGCATCCGAGTTAGAGGTGGTACTACGAGGGGATGTAATGCAGCGCATTCGTGCAGCGGGAGATACTGGGTTGCGGATGCGGGTGTTTTATACGCCTGTTGGCGGCTCTGAGGCATTATTCTGGATCGGCTACGTGGTGTCTGATGTGTCGGGTAGGTCGTTAGACAAAATAGGTGCAAAGACAAAAGTGCGAATTGGGGATGGGCTGCACCTGCTGAGTAACATTCTCTACACAGACGCATCAGGCGGGGCGTGGTTGGCAGAGTCGCCTGATAGCTACGAGACGCCTGCGCAAATCATCTGCGAAATTCTCGCACTCACAGGGCACGCACTGCCTGTCAATTTTGCCCCACGTTATTGGAATCACCCAGATAGTGAGGACGTAAACCCGCTCACCCGTGTACGAATAAACCGTGGCCAGCTAACGCAGATTGACGACGCAGGATCACTCATTCCATCAAGCGCAATGTTTGCGCTGAATGAGGTACTGCGTGTATTTGGGCTGTGTGTCCAAATGCGATTTGGTGCGTGGTGGGTGATTCATCGCCAGCAACTATTTAACGAAGAGTACAATATATATAGGCACGCCGCGAATGGGGATTTTCAGTACCTGCAATCAGTCGCGATCTCCGCAGGTGCAGGCGCAGACATTACGGACGGCGTGGTGTTTTCAGATCAATTCAGATTTAGGGAAGCTGGCGGGACAGAGGAGGCGTTACCAGCAATACGCTCCGCGACGGTAACATTGCAGCACGGAACAACGCTTAGTTTTGTCCGAAATGGCGATTTTTCGCGAGACACGCCTACCGAGTTTTGGACATTAACAAACACCTCTACTGAAGTGGGGTATCTCTCCCCGTTAGCATTGACCGTCGAGGGGGAATTTTCATATACGCCTCCATACGCATTTACGGTAAATAGTAACGCCCAGCAGGGTATCGGGATGTTGGCTGGTGACGATGGCTTATTGTGGTTCTCAGCACGAGTAAAACAGGTTTTGCCACGAGATCAGTCGCCGATGGGGCGACAACGCTGGGCATTCTTTGCATTAAATGTAAATGCAGGCACAGAAAATTACTGGCTAAATGATGCTGATGAGTGGGTGGTATCGGCGACGCCTGTATGGACGAGGATGGAGGTGTTTGCGCCGAATATATGGCAACTGGTAGAGCGGAGGTTCAGCGCTCCTCCAGAGACAGGAGCCGCCACGTTGTACCTTGGCGGGGTCGTGGATACAAACTATTTTTCTGTCCAGATAGACCCAGAGGATCCGCTATCAATTCCAATGACTGCGATGGCGTGGGATGAGGTACAACTTATCGGGGAATATGGAGATGGTTCTGAGGGCTGGAATGCAACCTCTATGACAATCACCGACACAGGCGCAAGTTCGACGATTGACGGGGAGACAGTCAATCTACTATTTGGATCAGGCCCTTATGCGATGAACCCAGGCACCATACAGCAGCTCGATGGAGATCCCGCGAGCGACTGGAAACGTGGCGGGTATTCTGGAGGCACTGGTAGTGGTGATGGACTGGAGATGTTGCTGGCGGAGGACAATATCCGTGCGCGCCGCGTAGATATTGCACGTCACCGTGCTGCCTACTTTTCTCCAGACCAGCTAATCCTGCCGTCAACAATGTTGCGTATTGGGGGGCGAGTGTTTGCTGCCTCAGAGATAAGTTTAGACCTGCGATCAGGGCGCTCGTCTGGACTGTTTGACGAGGTATCTGACGCGGGTTTCGCCTCCATGATCGCAACAAAACGAGACATCGAGAGCAGGGCACTGGTTGATGATTCTAATGCGATACGTTTCTTTATAGACCGTGCAAATCAGGCTATTGCAGCGCTCGAATCGCCTATTGCACGCACAGATGAGTACTTGGAGATGGGCGTGTCGTACACACAGATTGCTATCCAGCCTCTTACATCACCCATTCTCAAAGCTGGTATAAAATACACGCTCATTAATGCCGCTACAGGACGGCGACACATGATTGCCGTTGCACGCAATCAGCGTGCAGGGGATGCAATCTTGCACATAGACGCATTTACCCCGCCAGAAAATATCTACACAGACAGCCCTATCACAGCAACGTCCAAAGAGGTCTCTGCTGCCCTATCATTAGTAGAGTTTGCGTTTAGAGTTGCGCTAACGGGTGCGCCTGTTGCCATATTGTCAGACGCATACATAGAATTTTCCCCCGGAGGGAATAGTGCTGAGATCAGTGTAGAGCCAATCTCAGTACCCATGATAGCAGGTACTAAGCTCAGAATGATAGACAACACCAGTGTTCAGCGCACTGTTTACCTTGCCGAAGCAGCAGAGGTTGGCGACGATGTTTTGACAATTTCGGGAGGTTATCCAACGCCATCGGTTTTACCAATCGCTATCTACCCTGTAGGTACAGAGGTCTATGCGGAGTCGCAGGTAACACGTACTGAGTTCCTACAAACTGCACAGGGGTTGTACAGTTTAACTGAAACAGTGTCTGATGTTGGCGACATCGTGACTACGCATAGTACGCAAATTTCGCAAAACACAACCGATATAACATTGCGCGCAACGCGCAGTCAATTAGTTGATGACATCAATAATGTAGCCCAGACCTCTCTCAAAATTGCGTGGGACAAACTGTCAATAAATGGGCCGTTAGAAACAAATAACGCGATCCGTTCCAGTAATTATGTTCAGGGCATTTCCGGTTGGGAGCTGCGCGCAAATGGCGAGGCAGAGCTGGCTCAGGGGGTATTTAGAGGTAGTGTTTTGTCAGCAACAGGTACATCTCCAAACGTCATAACTGCACTGGTTGGACAGGGTACATTGCATGTGTATCACTTAAATGCAAACCAGCCGAGCGTGTTTGTACGTAACTCCGACATCACCCTAAAGTATCCGTCATCTGATAGGAGAGTATTACTTTCATATGACAAGATCACGATTGGCCCAGACGACCCAAACACCTTCGATGTGCGTCTAACAGGAGCCGGAATTGAGGTGGGATCGGGGCGAGTACCTGTGTACACTCAAGGGGTTGGCATCCCGTCTAATACCTCCGGACGGGATGGCGATATGCACGGTGATACAACGGGTGGAGGGCGTGTTTTGTGGGTAAAAATAGCAGGTCAATGGGTTGAAATCTCGATGGCGTGACGTGTAAAGTAGGGGTAGTCCTAAGCCATGTTTGTTGCGATCATGAGCCGAATTTGTTGCGGTTCGGTTCAAAGGCTGGCTTTCGATGTCGCCCACGGTTCCCCCAACCTCAATCATTACGACATCGTAAGCACCACTATCACCAAGCTTCCGCATCCAAGATTTGATTTCATCTATCACATGGGGGACGACCTGCACCGTTTTGCCAAGGTATTCTCCGGCGCGCTCTTTTCGGATCACTTCCGAGTAGATCCGTCCGGAAGAAACACTATTTGCCTGTGACATGGAGATACCGAGATAACGCTCGTAGTGCCCCAAGTCGAGGTCTGTTTCTGCACCATCATTGGTTACATACACCTCACCATGCTCGTATGGGTTCATGGTTCCGGGATCCACATTAATGTACGGGTCAAATTTTTGGATGGTGACCCGTAGGCTACGGGCTTCTAACAAGCGTCCTAAAGAGGCGATTAAAATGCCTTTTCCGAGGGAAGACGTAACGCCGCCGGTCACAAAAATATACTTGGTTTGCACAAAGAGCTGGGTTTAGGACAAAGGGATGGCAAGAAGAGTTGCCTTCGCAAAATACACTACGGACATTCGGTTTAAAGCATCAATTTGGGACGAAAAATCGTGCCAATGGGGCTGCCTTCCTTCAGATTAATCATTTCACCGTCATATAGCATCTTAGGGGAAACCACATTAAAATGAAAAACAAAATCTCGGATACGGAAGTTCTTAAGCAACTCATCAAAGAGGCTATTTTGGAACTGATGGAGGAAAAACAGGACTTGTTTAATTCTTTGTTCTCGGAGGCAGTGGAGGAGTACTTCAATACAAGTCATCAACAAATTGCAGACGTCTCGCAGTTTTCAATACCAGAAATGTACCCTTCGGTTGTTGGGCAGGCATAAAAAAAAGAGGCATCCCGATTAAAGATGCCTCTTCTTTATGTACAAACGCTTCTTATGTTTAGCGAACCAATTTGAGCATTACACCCGAACTTACCGTTTGGTTAAGTTGTACTTGATTCATGATGGCAAGGGTTTCTGGGGTTAGGCTGTTGGTGAGTCGTGTCGGCAAGAAAGATTGGAATACACCATTTTTGCTTGCTTTTTGCAACGCCAACTTAGAGGGTTGACGATTTAGCTTTTCTTGATCCCGCAAGGCCATAAATCCGGTCACTACCTGATCAAAAGTATTTTTGTGGTTTGCAATGCTTGCGGCGGCTGCCAGACCCATAAAATGATACACATTACCGCTGTACTCTACAAAGTAAGACCGAATCCCCATTTGAGCTTGTCCATTTTGATCAACGGAATAGGCATCTACCACGACGCCGGAAAGTCCGTTATTTAACGTTACCGCATTGCTTGCAGTGGTTTTTACACCTTGGGTGTTGGTTAATTTTGTAGCGGCTTCTCGTGCCGTTTTCACAGATTCAATTGTAAACTTCATTCCGGCGTCTTGTTGGGCATTCACCATCTGAACAGCCGAACTGCCATTTTGTAATACCCAGCCTTGGGGAACTGGGAACTGAAACTTAAGATCGGGGTGATAAAATACGTTGTTTTCGGTAAAGCCTTGACGTGGGTTTTCGCCGATGGTGATGCCGTCTATTTGTGTAAAGAACTGCTGTTGGTTCACTTTCGTTAGTTGCATGGTTTGGGCATATTTTTGCTCTAATTGCAACATGGTTCCTTCTCTTTCGCCCGGATCGGGGTGGCTGGACATAAACGCAGGAATGGCGTGACCACTGGATTGTTGGATGCGTTTAAGCGATTGGAAGAACCGAGAAGCCTCGCCCACTTTGTAGCCGGCCATTGCTGCATATTCTACCCCTAAGGCATCGGACTCCCGTTCTGCTTCACGGCCATAGGAGAGGAGTTTTAGGCTTAGGCCGGTAGAGAGGACTTGTGCCCCCGTTTCGAGCATGTCTTGTGGCAATCCGGCGGCAGCTCCAATGATGACACCCAAAATGGTTCCTATCTGCGTTCTTTGGTTCCGCCCCATTTGGATGGAGGTATGGCGTGCAACTACGTGCCCGATTTCGTGCCCCAGAACCACTGCCAATTGAGCTTCGTTATCGGTATGGGCTAAAAGACCGCGTGTTACATAAATATATCCGCCGGGCAGTGCAAAGGCATTTACAATAGGGCTGTCCAAAACCCGAAACGTAAAGGGGGTATTTCGGATCTCTTCGGGCGTTTCTGGACGGCGTGCATGGCTGAACTTGAGGATTTCTTGCCCCAATTGGTTAACATAGTTCGAAAGTTTTGCATTTTCATATAGACCATATTCTGCTATGATTTCTTGGTCTGTTTGTTTGCCGAGTTCCACCTCTTGTGCCCATGTGTAGGCATAAGACCTTTTATTGCCTGTAACAAGGCTTTGGTCAAGCGCTCCACATCCCACCATAAAGGTGAAAGTGGCCATAAGAAGACCTATAATTATGTTGCTGTGTTTACTTTTCATGTTGGTATATGTAGTTAGGGTTGTGTGGAGTACTTTTTTGATCAGGTATTTAACCTATGTGTGATATGGAAGCGCTGATTTTCCGTATCTCCAAAAGAAACAACAGCGCTAAACGTCTTTTCCTCAACGGCGGTAATGATACATTGTCCAATTTGTTCCGAGTGCAATAAATCTAAGAAGATTTTTGAGCGCTTTGCATCAAGGTCACCAAAAATATCATCCAACAACAAGAGTGGTTTTTCATTCATTTGCTCTTCGAGAAAAAAGTATTTTGCCAACTGTAAAGTCAAGCCAAAAGTCCGGTGTTGACCATGAGAGGCAAACCTACGGATTTCAAGTTTGTTCATCATAAAGATGATTTCGTCACGATGTGGCCCAACCAAGGAGCGCCCCATGTCAATTTCACTGTTTTGTAATCGGCCTAATTTCTTTCTAAAAACGGTTTCAATTTCAGACTCTTCATCAAATTCTAAGGTCTGATATTTGATAGTGGGGACTTCGCCCACAGCCGCTATTTTTTGGTGCGCTTGTTCTAAGAACGGTTTAAACAACTGAAAAAAACGAAAGCGTTGTCGGATAATTCGGCTCCCAGTCTGTACCAATTCTTCGTTCCAACTCTCTAATTCTGTACTATATTTAAGCCGCTGGCGTTTAAGTTGGAGCAAAAGGGCATTGCGTTGCGCCACCGTTCGTTGATACTGCATCAGGTCACGAAGGTATGCGGGCTTAACCTGAGAAAGAACATTGTTCAGAAATTTCCGACGTATTTCCGGCCCTTCTCGTGTTAATGCACGGTCATCGGGCGAAAAGAGCACCATCGGAAATTTCCCAATGACTTCCGCTAACGTGGATTGTGGTGCTTTATTGATAAAGGCACGTTTACCTTCGTTGGCTACAAATATCAATTTGGCCTCTATGTTTAGGTTATCGTCTCGTATAAACTTTCCGTTTATCTCGAAAAAAGTGGTGTCAAAACGAAGCGCGTATTGGTCTTTAGAGGCTAAAAAACTTTTGGTTAGACATAGAAAATGGATACCTTCAAGGATGTTTGTTTTGCCTACACCATTGTCGCCATATAACAAGTTGATTTTATGGCCAAAAGTATAGGAACTGTCTTTGTGCGATCTAAAGTTCTGAAGGTGGAGGTCTTTTAATATCATGTCAGCCCATATAACGTTCGGTGGAGATGTACAAGATATGAAAAGAGCCTCTATTTTGTTAGAGGCTCTTTCATTTCGTCAGGGATTCGGGCTTGGATTGGGAGGTGGCGTTGAGTTTCCGCCGCCATCACCACTCGGTGCTGGAGGGGGGGTAGAGTTACCACCGCCGTCTCCACCCGATGTACCTTCCTCTTTTTTTTCTTCCTCTGCCATTTTTTTGGATATTTAATAGGTTTTGTAGTTTGGGTACATTATTTTTTATAAAACTACCCACTTATCAGACACACCACTGTGCTTTCATATAACCTCGTTAGAAAACTTTTTTTATCTTTTTTTATCCTCTTTGTTTTTTGTCGTTTTTTATCTGCTGAAGAACGTGGTTCTTGTATTAAGTTGGAAAACCGCTGGTTGCAGATTCATCATACCCATGTAGAACTATGGAGTAGAGCGCAAAGACAGGAGGTGATGGCATTGGCTGCTGTATATCTAAATTGTAAACAAAGCGCCCAGCAGAAGTTTAATGTTTTAATGAGTGGGGCAAGAGCTGCTTATGGCGAGGGGAAACGTGTTGATGTGGGCTATTTTTTGAAGGAAGCACATAAGTTTCTCCCTGTTTTGTCTGAAAACGATGCCGCCATGTGGCATAGGCTCAAAGGAAATGCTGCTTGGGTTGAAAATAAAAAATTTGATGCAGCATGGCATTATGCACAAGCCTTTACGAGGTTTGATTACCTTAAATCGCATTACGAGAAAGCGGCCATTAGTCTCAGTATGGCTTTAGTTTGGGAAAATAGCAATAACCCAGAAGTTTCCAGAAAATTCCTTACGTTGGCACAAGATATTATTAACCGTTATAAGGGGAATCCTTTGGATGTGATTTTTCTTAGAGCACGCATTCATGTTCTTCTTGCCGATAATTTTATTTTGGAAAATGTTGACCTTGGCAAAGGAGCCTTGAAAGTAAATGAGGCATTAAGTGATTTAATCCCGTTGTTGAAGCAAGATGTAGTTTTAATGAGTAAATATAATAAAAGTAGTTCTTTGGTTAATTCTGTAATAACGTTGGGGCAAATATATTTTTATTTAGATGACTATGATAAGGCAGCAGCCTTTTATGAAGAAGCAAAAGAACTGGCTTTTAAAAGTGGATTAACTGAACGTCTCGCCTTTATTTATTATCGAAAAGGCCAATTAGAACAACGTTTAGGTCGAACGCAAGTTGCCATATCTTTATTCAAAAAAGCATTAGAACTTGCCCAGCAAAAAAATGCCCATAATTTGATTCCCCGTATTCAAAATCGGTATGGCTTCTCCCTTGAGCAAATTGGGCAGCTTGCCGAGGCAGAGATAATCTATAGGAAATATATTACACATGTGGAGAAAACAAGGTCAGAATTGGGTATTAGTGACTTTGGGAAAACTTTTTTCATGAGCAATGAAAATGCAGGTTACTTTGGACTTGTACGCATTTTGATGAAAACGGGACGGGAGGCAGAGGCTTTGTATTGGCTAGATGCTACACGAGGTCGTTATCTTCAGAACCTGAATCAATACGCAGTGTGGGTAACGGGTTTGCCAACTCCACAAAAGAGTAAACTTCACTTCATTGAAACGAAAATGGCTGGACTGCGGGAAAAATCATTGTTAAGGACAAATTCCCAAACCGATATGGTTCAGCCGTTGCAGACCTATGTTCAACAAACATTGCTCCAAGCCGAAGCGAACCGTATGTGGCAATCAAAACATGCGTCGGTAACTTTAGAACGTGAGCACTATTCGCCCTACTTTCTACAACACCTTCAACAGAAACTAAAGGAGAACAATCAAGTAGCTCTTTTCTATTACATTGATCGTGAGTTAGACCCTTCTATAAATCGCAAACTGCAATCCTTTGTGGTTGCCGTTACCCCTCAGAAGCTAAAGGTTGTCTCTCTTCAAATACAAGGGGAAGACCTCGATCAAAAAATTAAAATCCTCTATGGACAAAGGGAGCGTTCTACGCACTTAGACCTCGGCGTATTACACCAGTTATATATAGAATTGTTTTTGCCCGTTCAAGACGTTATTTCCGGATACGAAAGGGTCGTTCTTTTCAAAGATGACCAGTTGGTGCAGTTGCCCTTTTCTATGTTGGTATCCAATGCTCTAAAACAAAGATACAATTACAGCCAAGCCGATTTTTTGGTCAAGCAGTTTGCTTTTTCGCAGGAACTTTCTATCCCGCTATATGTTGCGCAAAAACGTGAACAGACAACCCTGCAACAAAATTTGATCTTTGGCCGGAGCCGTTTTGGTAGTGCGGAACAATTAGCGCCTCTTCCCGGTGTGTTTCCAGAGGTTAGAAACATTGGTGGAATGTTGCCTCAAACCCGGATTGGTTTAGATGGAGGTGCAACCGAGTGGGGTTTCAAAAACGAAATGAAGAAAAGCCACCTTATGCACTTGGCGTCGCATACGATCTTGAGTCCGAAAAATCCGCTCTATACGTTTTTATCCTTACGGAAGTCTAAAAACAACGATGGAAAACTTTTTCTTTTTGAGTTTTTTCATGAGCGTCTCCAAACAGAATTAGTTACACTTAGTAGTTGCAACAGTGGGGTGGGGGAACATCTACCGGGTGAAGGGTTTACGGGGATGCAATATGCTCTTCGTTCTGCGGGCGTTAAAAGTGTGTTGGCTACCACTTGGCCAGCTGTGGACGAAACTTTTCCTAAGATAATGCACATATTTTATCTTGGCCTCAAGAATGGATTGTCGAAAGATCAAGCGTTACGTTTTGCGCAGCTCCAAATTTTGCAAGCACAAGGTAGCAAAATAGGTAAAAGCCCTTATTTTTGGGCGTCTCTCATGTTGTATGGCAATGCAACACCGCTCGTCTTTGGGTCAATTTCCGTTACAGCTCGTTCAGGTACGGCTGTGGCCTTTATATTGCTTTTTATGCTGCTAATGACCTGTCAATATCTTGCGCATAAAGAGATGAGAATCGGCTCTAAATTACAAGATTTACTAAAGTAGATATTTCTTCCCCAAGTTTAGGACTGAGTAACTTTAAACACTATGCACACATGAATGCCAATCCAGCACTTTTTGCCACTTTAGAAAACCTTACAACGGAGCAACGGAACCTTGCCTCGGAAAATATTGATAAGGCTTCGGTAATAGAAATCCTTGAAATTATCAATACGGAAGACCATTTGGTTCCTATTGCAGTACGCCGAGAAATTCCCCAGATTGCCAAAGTTGTTGAGATGGTGGAAAGCTCTTTTCGATGTGGTGGCCGCCTAATTTATGTGGGTGCTGGAACAAGTGGAAGACTTGGTGTTTTGGATGCATCCGAATGTCCTCCTACATACGGTGTTCCTCCAGGGATGGTAGATGCAGTGATTGCCGGTGGCCCTGCAGCAGTTTTTCGTTCGCAAGAAGGTGCAGAGGATGTGCCGGAAGAGGGTGAAAAGGCGCTCCAAAATTTGCAACTTTCTGATAAGGATGTAGTCTGCGGAATTGCAGCAAGTGGGAGAACGCCTTTTGTTTTTGGTGCATTGGCCTATGCTCAGCGTATTGGTGCGAAAACGGCATTGGTGACAACCAATCCCAAAAATGGAGACCAGAACATAGACGTCCTAATTTGTCCGGTTGTTGGCCCAGAAGTGGTTATGGGTTCAACTCGTATGAAGTCGGGGACTGCTCAGAAATTAATCCTGAATATGATCTCTACAGCGGCGATGATTCGTATGGGAAAAGTCTATAAAAACATGATGGTTGATCTCCAAATGACCAATGAGAAATTGGTTGAACGATCTAAACGCATCGTTATGCTGGCGACTGATGTGACCTATCAGGAGGCACAACGGGTTTTGGAAGCGGCGAACGGTCATGTGAAAATGGCTATTGTCATGATTCTGAACGGTGTTGATGCTGCCGAGGCTCGTAATCGTATTGAAAAATCGAATGGGTTTGTTCGTGAATTGATTTAAATAAGGTATTTTAGCAATGTTTCACGTGAAACATTTGAACGGGATGAGTAGATGTTTAAACAATGTTTCACGTGAAACATTGTTGCTGGTTATCTAAAGGGGTCAATAAACCAAATAGTGTAGTGAAAAATCTTGTATCCTTATTGCGTCGGGTAGAACAAAGTCCGCAAATTAATACGTTATTACAGAAGGTCGGAGAAAAAAAAATTCTCCTGAAAGGTGTAGTAGGTTCTCTTGATGCGTTAGTGGTCTCTCTGATTTCCAAGCAAAAGCGAGTTGTGGTTTGTGTGTTGCCGAGCTACGAGGTGGCCTCATACCTGTTTTCTGACTTGTCTCAATTGTTGGGGAGTAAAAACGAGGAAAAGCTATTGCTCTTTGGTGCAACCGATCAGCACCCGTATGATACAGATCAAATTGCAGATAACCAACGTTTGGTGCAACGATCTGAAGTTCTTCAGCGGTTGGCAAAAGGGTTTGAAGGTGTTTTGGTAGTAAGTGCTGACGCATTGGCGGAAATGGTTCCTCTTGCAGACCAACTCGAAAAAACAACGATCCTGTTGAAAACGGGTGATGTCACAGGGCCAGATTTATTGGTGGAGGTGTTGTTGGAAATGGGGTTTGAAATGGTAACCTATGTCCAACATCCGGGTGAAATGGCAAGGCGAGGTGGAATATTGGATGTGTTTTCTTTTGTGGGGAATTACCCAGTTCGGTTGGAGTTTTTTGGAGACGAGTTGGATGCGATTCGCGAATTTGATCCCGCTAACCAGCGATCTGTGAGCCGATTAACCCAAATAAACATTGTACCAAATATCCAACAAAAGACCAATCTCGGTGGGAGATCGTCACTATTAACCTATCTTCCAAAAGATGCCGTGTTGGTGATTCGGGATATGTTGGATGTGGAAAACACGACAAATAAGCTGTTTAAGAGAGCGGAGGAAGTATATCACAAAAAACAGGACAGCACTTTGTTGCCGCCAGAAGAACTGTATCTGGATGGAAATCATATTGTCAAGGCTTTTGGCGAATTTAATCAAGTGCATTATGGGAGTTATGTAGGTGAATTGAAAGGAGCCGACGAGATTCTGTTTGGAGTACAACCACCACCAGACTTTAATGGGAAAATACACTTTGTTCGGAAAAAGATTGAAACGAATCACCTAAAAGGATGGCAAACCCTATTGCTGTGTGATAGCCGAGGGCAAGAAATACGGCTCAGGGAATTACTAAACCCTTATCAAGAACACCATAAAAAAAGTTGGCAGAGAGACGCTGAGGAGGAAGAAGGGCAAGAAGTAAATGGATTACGTTTTTTGTTGGCCTCATTGGCGCAGGGGTTTGAATGGGCAGAAATAGGAGTTGCGCTATATACGGATCATCAAATATTTAACCGCTATCACCGACCAACGGTACGAAAGCAAAAACAGCGATATGGCGGCTTCAGTCTTCGAGAATTGATCAACCTGACGCCGGGCGACTTTGTGACACATATTGATTATGGCATTGGGAAGTATGAGGGGCTACAAAAAATTGAAGTTCGTGGCAAGCAACAAGAGGTCGTTCGGTTGGTCTTCCGAGACAAGGATATCTTGTACGTAAACATCAATGCACTTTATAAACTCCATCGCTATACTGGAAAAGAAGGGCATCAGCCACGCTTGTCTAAGTTGGGAACGGGAGAATGGGAACGAACGCGAAACAGCACCAAGAAAAAAGTAAAGGATATTGCTCGCGATTTGATCAAATTGTATGCGGAAAGAAAAAAAGCTAAAGGGTTTGGATTTACACTGGACTCTGTTTGGTCGCGGGAATTAGAAGCCTCCTTTGAGTTTGAAGATACCCCAGATCAGGCGAAGTCGTGGGATGAGGTGCGGAGGGACATGGAAAAAAGCATCCCCATGGATCGCTTGGTGTGTGGTGATGTGGGTTTTGGTAAAACGGAGATTGCGGTTCGGGCGGCTTTCAAAGCCGTACAAGACGGAAAACAAGTGGCGGTCTTGGTTCCGACAACCATCCTTGCGGCGCAACACTACAAAACATTTACCGAGCGATTGGCACAGTTTCCGGTAACGATAGAGGTGATGTCGCGCTTCCAAACGGAATCGCAGATCAAAGAAACCCTAAAGCGACTGAAAGAGCGGAAGGTGGATATTGTGATTGGTACACACCGGATTGCTGCAAAGCGGATGGAAATGCCCGCGTTGGGCTTGTTGATTATAGACGAAGAGCAACGATTTGGCGTTGCAGTAAAGGAACGTCTTCGGCAGTTGCGTGCGAATGTTGATACCCTTACCTTAACAGCAACACCCATTCCTCGAACCCTTCAGTTTTCGTTGATGGGCGCGCGCGATTTGTCGTACATCAATACGCCACCGCCAAACCGACAACCCATCCAAACGGAAATCCATAGCTTTGATAAAAATCTAATCCGCGATGCGATTCTATACGAAACAGGGCGGGGCGGGCAGGTGTTTTTTATCCATAATCGCGTACAATCCATCGAAGAAATGGCCACGACCCTTCGGCAGTTGGTTCCCGGGGTGAGGATTAAAACCGCACATGGTCAGATGGAGAGCGACCGGTTGGAAAAAGAAATGATGGACTTTATGCAGCGGAAGTACGAGGTCTTGGTTAGTACCAATATTGTAGAAAGTGGTTTGGATATTTCCAATGCCAACACCATCATCATTAACCATGCAGAGCGATTTGGTCTGGCTGAATTGCACCAGTTGCGGGGCCGAGTAGGACGCTCAAATAGAAAGGCGTTTTGCTATTTATTGGTACAGAACATCAAATCTATTACCAAAGAAGCCAAACAGCGGCTTCAGGCCATCGAGCAGTTTTCAGAATTAGGGAGTGGGCTAAATGTGGCCATGCGCGATCTTGATATTCGGGGTGCGGGGAATTTGCTAGGCGGGGAGCAAAGTGGTTTTATTGCAGATGTGGGCTACGAGACCTATCAACGAATTCTGGAGGAAGCCATACAAGAACTAAAGTCGGATGAATTTGGGGACTTATTTGGGCATGTCAATCTACCTCCTAAACCACTTACGGAAACGGTGGTTGATTTGGATGTTGATGCTTATTTACCAGAATATTATGTGGATGACCGTGTTGAACGGCTTAATCTCTATCGCGCACTCAGCGAATGTAAAGAACTGGCACGTCTAAAGGAAATACGGGAGGAATGGAAAGACCGTTTTGGGCCAATACCGGAAGAGGCCGAAAACCTACTGTTGGTTATGGAGCTGAAAGTGCAGACGGAGCCACTGCGGCTACCCAAACTTCAATTTAAAAATCAAAGACTCTTCCTGACCATGCCACCGAAAGAGGATGTCTATTTCTATCAAAATATGTTTAAGACTATCCTTGAGAAAGTAGGTAAGTTGAGTAATAGGTATGTCTTGAAGGATACAGAAGGTAAATTAAGAATCATCATTCAGCAAATACCGGATTTAGAGGCCGCTGTAAAAGTGGTGCAAAAAATATTAACATAAAATATTATCCAAATCTACATGCAAAAAAAGGCAACTTAACATTATAAAAATACTGGCTTGTATTGGGAGGCGTAAATTACCAAACTGTTTATTTATAGGAAAAAAGAAAAAACATGTTTGGATTAGAACCTGCATTATTCATACTGCTCATTATTTGCTTGGTCTGTGCCTTTGCTTTTGAATTTGTAAATGGTTTCCATGATACCGCCAATGCCGTGGCGACGGTGATTTATACCAAGTCACTTCGTCCGTGGACAGCGGTTATTTGGTCTGGCATCTGTAATTTCACAGGTGTGTTTATAGGTGGAATTGGTGTGGCGATGGGCATTATCAATCTTTTACCCGCAGAGGCTTTGGTGGCTACGCATGCCGGAGAGGGCATTGCAATGGTGATGGCGCTTTTGCTATCGGCCATTATTTGGAATGTGGGAACTTGGTACTTCGGGATTCCAGCTTCGAGTTCTCATACCTTAATTGGCTCCATTCTTGGCGTTGGGATTGCCTTTATGCTCATGGGAAATGATGCCGGCGTAAACTGGAAAAAAGCAGAAGAAACGGGTTTAGCCTTGCTCATATCGCCTTTATTTGGGTTTGTGTGTGCAATGGGATTGGTTTTTATGGTGAAAAAGTTGATCAAAGACCCACGGCTTTTTGCCGAAGAAGCATCGGAAGACCCGCCTCCTATGTGGATCCGTATGGTCTTGATCGCCACTTGTACTGGGGTTAGTTTGTCTCATGGCTCGAACGATGGCCAAAAAGGAGTGGGGTTGGTTATGCTGATCTTGATTCTGATCATTCCGGCACACTATGCCTTGGATCACTCTAAAAACCTGATGACCATGCAGCCAACGGTTGAGCAACTGGAACAAAAACTCGCAGCAATTCCGGCAGATGTAACACTTGATGAGGCAGGGAAGAAGGTTCTGGAAGGTTCTAAGACAAAAATTGCTGATTTAAAAGTAGTCTTATCGGAATCCAAAGCGGTAGGGTTTATACCTGAAAAAGAGCATGTTCGGGTACGGGCCGATATTACGAAAACCAGCAAAGACTTGGAAAAAGCACTTGAGTCCGGAAAAATAAAACTTTCCGATGCAGCGGCAAGTAGCCTTAAGGCCGATCTTAAAAAGTTAAAATCCTATACCGATTATGCTCCATTTTGGGTGATTCTTGGGATTTCTCTATCACTTGGCATCGGGACAATGGTTGGTTGGAAGCGGATAGTTGTAACCATCGGAGAACGTATTGGTAAAACACACCTCACGTATGCACAAGGGGCATCTGCAGAACTAATGGCCTTCAGTACCATTTTTGCAGCAACTTATTTGGGGCTTCCCGTTAGTACGACACACGTACTTTCTTCCGGTGTTGCCGGAACGATGGTGGCGCATGGCGGTCTTAGAAACCTTCAAATAGGAACCATACGTAATATCCTTTCTGCATGGGTACTTACCTTGCCTGTTACCATGCTGTTGGCGGGCTGCCTCTTCTGGTTGTTTAATACGCTATTTGTGGGGTAAATCCCCTCTTATTATTAGGAAGATTTGGCTTTAAAAGCCTCATATATCGGGAAAATGTACGGGGATTTGTTTGCAACATTTGGTTGAAGTAAATCGGAAAATCACCCATGTCAGTATTGCAGTTGGTCATCGCCACAGATTGATTGGCCATAACTTACGATAAAACAAACTCCTACTTAATTTGTTAGAGGCTCTTCCTAATGTCTTTTTGCGGTTAATTTGGGTGATTTATTTCCTTGTTCCATGTTGGCCATAGGCTTTCGGCAATAAATTCTTTTGCATGTTCCCAATCCTCGTTGCTCAACAATTGCAAGAATCCGGACGTTTTCTCTTGGTGGAGTTTTTTCCAGTCTTTAAATCCGTGCATAAAAGCATAACCCATCAACTCTGCCGCTTTTTTGGGATTTGTTTGCGCCTTATAACAGGCCGCCCCAAAGTACATATCGGCATAATCCTGTTCTTTCTCAAAAGGGCTGTCTATGTCGCGAAAAGACTTAATGAGGTTGTTTGCATCGCCGGTTAAAAAGCGTAACAAGCCTTTTTGCCGATGGTCTAAATCGTAGTATGCTTCCGAGAAAAGCGGGATCGCACGACTTGTTAAATCATGAAAAGCTCCTTCGACGGGAATCAAAATGGCACGTCCAGCAAGGGGCTGATTGCGGTCATTGGCCGAGGTAAATGTTCCAAACATACGCTTGATTTCACTTCGCGGGACATCGGTAGAATAGAATAAAAAGAAGCCCGGATAGGGTTGATTTTCTTCATCTAGGCGTGTATGTAGCCGTATAGAAAGTAAAGATTTATCTATTTTAATCGCACGTCCTCGATACAGTGCCGAAGTTGGTGTTACCAAGCCCATAATCGCAATACCGTTTGGGTGAATGCACAAAGGACGTTCGTAGATATCTTTACGGTCACTAGATAAGGTATAGCAATAATAACACCCTGTAATCTGCTTAAGCGCTTTGATCGGGTATGTTTTTTCGTTCAATTCTAGTTTCTCAAACAACGCCACCGATTCCATAAAGTCGTCGCGGTTGCCCATGAAAAAGGGAATGAGTTCCTTTTTATCCCGAATCTTATCAAATAAGTTGGGGTCTTTAAGCAAGATTTCTTTGGGTTCGTGTGTCTTAAAATCCGCCTGAATTCCTTCGTGGTTTTCCCGAATACGGTACAAGCGAATCCGTCCCGCCATAGGGTCCTCACTGCGTTTGCCCTTCCCCGCATAAACGCCTGTAATCACGCCTTGTGGCCAAGGAGACTTTGTCTCAAAACGATCTTGGAGAACAAAGAAGTATTTGTAATATTTGTGTTTATCAAAGTCGTGTTCACTCAGTTCAAACTCGCCCAGCAATATCCGGCTATGCGGTACGGGCTTTAACGAACCTTTGTAATTCCGATCTATAGCGGTCATTTTGGAGCGTATTTGCACCTCCCCTTCACCTGTAAGTAGTACCACCAAAACAGATAACGTTTGGGTTTCTGGCAAAATAATATATGCCTCGTATAGTCCCGCCAAGTTTGCAATGGTATCGGAGCCTTGTGGATGGAGTGATTGCGTTACTGGCTTAATAACTTGTTGTACATTGAGCAAATGCGCCGTAACAAATGCCTTAAAGTCCTCATAACCAATATAATTTGCAAGCGCATCGTAGAAAGGTTCTGATTGTGAGGAGACATTAAAGTAACCATCAGGCTTTTTATTGTGCTCAAGCGAACGTTTGTACAGCCATTCCTCGTTTAATCTCGTCTGGGTTTTTTCGTGAATTGCCGTCCGTATATGTGGCAACTCCTTCTTATAAGTTCCTCGTCCATATAATTGACTAATACTAACTTTTTGGTCTCTAAATTTAGACTGATACAAGTCTGATGATGTAAATTCCTCCATGACCTTATCGTGCAGTAATTTAAAGAGGTCTTCAGGATATTTATCATTGGTAGCCATAGACTTGGAATAGTTTTATCTCCAAACTGAATAATAAAATATATCAAAAAGAGCATAGATTTTACAAATTTTTTTACATAACCTTGGCTCCTCTGTAACTTGCTATGTTTAAAATCGTCAATTCACTATTAATTAAAATTGATGCGATCCTATATGTGCGCACAAAAAAGATGTTCACTGCACAATGTGCAAAACAAGGCGCACAGAAGCATTAGGATTCGGCCCAAAATGCAAAAAATGCTTCTGTTTAGTGATTATTTGCAAATGGGAAGATTCCCATTCTATTTTATTTACAGATTCCAAATCGGAATCAACATTCAACCTCAATCAACCTCAAAATCATGTATCACTCAACAAACCTGTCTGCCCTCACCGCGCCCTCAAACCGCCACACCTTGAGCAACGTGTGCCCGCCCAAGTTCGAGATCAACGCTTCCGTACTGTACGCTTTGTGTATTGAGATAGAATTGTACTGGCTTAACAACGACTCCTCTCCACCTCTTCGTAACAAAACATCGCTATGAAACATGATACCAAAATCAGCGGCTTCTTGTTGGGTGTAATTATTGTTGCTGAAGCCGGAAAAAAACTTTTAGGGTCAATCGTTCCGCCGGAAGAACAAGAAAAAAGGCGCAAACAAAAATATTCGCCTTATTATGACCCTCGCTGGAGAGCGACACCACCTGCATATAACATCCAAGTGCAGGTTATCAATAACTCACCCATGCAGAGGCAGGATTCCGTAGGGATTACCGCTCCTGCCAAAATTGCGAATACACCTCAGTTATTGCCGGATGCCCCGTCCCAACCCATCCGCCAGACGTTAAGCGACCGCGACCAAGAAGAGTTGCAACGTTATGCAAAGGGATTAGAACATGCATATTATACCTTGCATGTTAGATTGAAGAGCCTCGAACATGAAAACTCTGTACTTATCGAGGAGCATAAAAACTTGAATAGCACCATCGCGCAGATGAAAGCGGAACTCCACAAAGCGAACCATCAAGTGCATATTCAAGAAATGCTCGTGCAAAAAAACTTGGTCGCTACTAAGGATATCTTGTATTTACTCGATGAGGAGGTGTCAAATCTGAAACAAAGAATTAGAGATTTAGAATCAACGTTAGAACAAAAAGATGTCGAGATAGCCAGTCTAACTAGCGTGAAACAGCTATTGATGATGTTGTATAGCCCCAAAGATGGTTCTCCCATTGACCCCAGCGTCATCCGCTTGAACCCTACCGAGTCTGATTCTGCCTCCCCGTCGAAACCCTAATCTTGCTCCACGGAATTTGTTTAAATAAGCTGCCTCGTCTGTTTGACGGGGTGGCTTGTTTTTTATATTAAATAATCTGAAGTACGTATGTATATGGCTTATTCAAATCGCTATCTTATAGGTCTTATAACATCACCCTTCGACAGCCATCTCGGCCTGTACCCCAAAAATAAATGAACGCCCCTCAAAGAAGTTTCTTCATGCGTCGCCAAATCTTCTTGGCGTACCACCTTCAAAATGCGCCAATTGGGAACCTTCAGGATCTGCAAACTGCGCGCATCATCACGCAAAAAATCAATGCCAATCGCTCACCCGAAAAAACCATACGGGCCAGTGATCTGAGTGCCGGCGCACTGATTCTGGAGTCTCTCGGAGGCATCATCCATTGGTATAAGCAAAAGGCCGGACGAGACATTCTTCTTGATTCTTACGAAGCCCTTAGACGTCAGATTGGCGAAGAAGCCCTCCAAAAAACCTTTCTCGCCTTCATCGAACTTTATCCTCCCAAAGCCCTTCTGGATGGACGGATGACGGCAGATCAATACATATCTGGTCGCGAAAGTGCCTTGTTGGAAGAGTTGACCCTCCTTCGGTTGGCCAACGAAAATCCTGCTTTTGCATCTTTACGAGAATTGTTTGACGATACAGAGTTGGTCAATAATTCACCGTATTTGCGTGTTTATGAAACCCTTCGCACCTATTTGGTTTCTAAAGCGCCCCGCATATCAACAGACAACCTTTCTTCAAGCCTAAGCGACGAAGAAACAGATTTATGGGAAATGCTCACCCATCTGTTTAGGCGCTATCCAAACTCGCTCGAAGCGCAATTGGCCTTTCTTCGTGGTCGTTGGGGTTCTCGACTGGCGGATGTAATCCCAGCCTTTGAAATCCGCTTTTTGCGCAGTGAAGACTACATCCGCGAGGAGACGCGCCCTGTTTTTCCGATCACCGACGATAACCCACCGCCACCAGCACCTTCGGCATTTGATTGGCAGAAAGGAATGCGGGCCATTATTCAAGAAGATGGCGGAGACGAACCAGAAGCCTTCAGTGAAGACCTCGACTGGATGCCGAATGTCGTGATGATCGCAAAGTCAACACTGGTGTGGCTCTTCCAACTGTCCCAGCAATATGGCCGTGAAATTACACGATTAGACCAAGTTCCAGACGAAGAACTGGATAAACTCCGGTCGTGGGGGATAACGGCACTTTGGTTTATTGGGATTTGGGAGCGCTCAAAAGCCTCCGAACGCTTTAAACAGCGGATGGGGAATCCTGAAGCGACCGCATCGGCCTACTCGCTTTATGACTACGAAGTGGCGTCGGCGCTTGGTGGGCGAGAAGCCTTTTTGAATCTTAAAGCGCGTGCATGGCGTCGTGGCATTCGTATTGCGTCTGATATGGTTCCCAACCACACGGGCTTAGATGGAGAATGGGTCTTACAACACCCAGACCGTTTTATCCAGTTGCCTAACTCGCCTTATCCCGCTTATGCCTTCACCAACGAAGACCTATCGGACGATCCCAATATTGGGATTTTTATGGAAGATCATTATTACAATCGCACAGATGCCGCTGTGGTCTTTAAGCGTTTAGACCGCAGAACAGGTGAAGAACGGTATATTTATCATGGCAACGATGGAACAGGGTTGGCTTGGAACGATACGGCACAGATCAATTTCCTCAATCCAGAGGCCAGAGAAGCGGTTATCCAAACCATTTTACGTGTTGCACGCGATTTCCCCATCATCCGATTGGATGCGGCTATGGTACTAGCGAAGCGGCATATACATCGGCTTTGGTTCCCTGAACCCGGAAAAGGGGGGGATGTAGCCAGTCGTTCGGAACATGGCCTCACAAAAGAGGAATTTGAGCAAGCTATGCCAGAAGAGTTTTGGCGTGAGGTCGTGGATCGTGTGGCCATCGAAGCGCCAGATACGCTCCTCTTGGCGGAGGCATTCTGGATGCTTGAGGGCTATTTCGTGCGCACCTTGGGTATGCACCGCGTGTATAATTCTGCTTTTATGCACATGCTTCGCGATGAGCGCAACGATGAATTTCGGTTCCAAATTACCTCGACGCTCGAATATGATCCGGAAATCCTGAAGCGGTACGTGAACTTCCTAAATAATCCAGACGAAAAAACCGCCGTTGAACAATTTGGTAAGGGTGACAAATACTTTGGTGTCACGATTCTGATGCTTACTTTGCCCGGTTTACCGATGATTGGGCATGGGCAAATAGAAGGTTTATCGGAAAAATATGGCATGGAGTACCGCCGCTCGTATTACAACGAGACGCCCGATTTGCACCTAATGGAACGACACCAGAGGGAGATTTTCCCCATTGCCCATAAACGGTATTTGTTTGCTGGCGTAACGGATTTTCGCTTCTACGATTTTCTCCACAATGGCGAAGTGAACACAAACGTGATGGCCTATACCAATAGAGCCGGCAATGAGCGCGCCTTGGTACTTTTCAACAATTCGTACCATCGTTCACAGGGTGTTTTCCGTTCTTCTGTAAAGTTCAGGAATAAACAACGTGAAACCCAGCCTGAAACACCCGTTTTTGAGACTCAGCATGTTGCCGAGGCGCTCGGTTTAAAAAAGGGCACAAAGTGGTTTACCATTTTCCGTGACCAGATATCTGGCTTGGAATATCTGCGCTCGAATGCAGTGGTCTGGGGTAGAGGAATTTCCATCTCCTTGAGTGGTTATCAAAGTATGGTTTTCACCGACTTTCGTGAAGTAGAAGACACCATAGGGCTGTATCGCGAACTGCACGATAGTTTGCATGGACATGGGGTTTCTAATGTAGAAGAGGAAATTAAATTACGACAGTTAAGACCGCTACATGAGCCATTTGTAGAGGTGTTGAGCACACTTCTTGAGGCATTTGAAAGTGACGCTCCACTTTATATTGTTCAACCAGAAACCTTTTCTCATACCTATGGCGCTTTTATCCGAGAAGCCGCCACCAGAACAGGAGGTGTGGACATAGATCTCGATAGTTTGGTACAAGAAATACAGCAACTTGCAGAAGCTGTTATTGCCTACGAACACCAACGCAAAGAACACCCAACCCCCGCTTTACCCGAAAATATTCCGGGATGGGGGAATGAAGAACCGTTTCCACACGCCGAGCCAGAACATCCCTATTTGGATATGGTTCGGTTCCGAAATGCCACCCTGGCTGGATGGCTGGCCGTGAACCAATTAGGACGTCTTACGAGCAAAAATGGCCGTAACGTGGGACATAAAAGTCGTGGCTTTATTGAGGCTTGGTTGTTGGACAAACCCATGCACCGCGTGTTTAGGGAACATGGCTTAGGTTCAGAGGATGCTGGAGTTGCTGTGGTATATGTATGCCTCCTGACCAGCCAGAAAAATTGGTTCAAAACCCACAAAACCAATACCGAGATTTGGCAAAACGTGATCCATGACCTCTTTAATGACCCTCTAGCCCTGCACTATATGGATGTTCATGAGTGGGGAGGTGTACGCTATTTCCGCAAAGAACGCTTCGAGGAACTCTTGCACCTATTGGGCGTTTTAGCGAAAAGACAACACCACCGTAGCGGGCATCAAACGCTTTCTAATATTAATGCCCTCTTGGATGGCTTCAGTGTTTTTGCACAACAAGCTGGCTATCGGTGTGATGCAATACTGGAAACGGATTTTGCAGCCCTCGGCTTGATTCCAAGCGAGCAAAATACCACAACCGATGAGGCCGCCGCCGATTTACTCACTCAAACAACCGATACTATGGCTTACAAGTTTGAAGTTTATCAAGACAAAAAAGGGGAATACCGTTTCCGCTTTAAAGCATCTAATGGCCAAGTGATGTTTGCAAGTCAGGGCTATGAACAAAAAGCATCGGCCCTGAAAAGCATCGAAAGCATCCGAGCAAATGCCGCCGATGCGATTATTGAGGAGGTGGAAAACAAAGAGGACACCTAAACCCTTTGCATTACAGCCAACATAAGGTTGAAAGACCATATAAACTTGAAAGGGAGACGACCAACGGTTATCTTCCTTTTTCGTTTTTCGGTGTTGGATAGATTGTACGTTTGTAACGCCAAGAACCGAGGAGTTAAATATATCTATATGGTAGAGTACACCAAGTCCTTCGGGCAAACTAATTTAGGATAAACAACCCAACGTCTTCCATGAGCCTACATCCAGAAACCCTACTCGCCCATGCTGGTACCTCCGTCGATACCAATAATGGCGCCATTTTACATCCCCCACAGATGGTAACCACTTTTCATCGTTCGGGGGATGGTTCTTACCCAAGCGGGAATATTTATACGCGCAGTAGCAACCCCACCCGTCGTTTATTCGAGGAAACCTTGGCAACGTTAGAAGGCGGTGCGGCCTGTGCCGCTTTTTCCAGTGGACAGGCTGCTACAATGGCCATTCTGCAAAGTTTATCGCCGGACAGCCATGTCCTTATACCGGAGTCAGCCTATTTTGGTATTGGGGCGCTTTTGAGTGAGGTACTGGAAGGTAAAAGTTTGACATTCGACCGCGTGGACATGACCAATCTTATAGACGTGAAAGCGAAAATCCTTCCGAATACCCGCTTGATTTGGGTAGAAACGCCCTCCAACCCGCTATGTTTAATCTCGGACATAGAAGCACTTGCTCGCATTGCACACCAAAACGAGGCAGTTTTAGTGGTGGATAACACCCTCTCTACGCCATTGCTCCAGAATCCACTAAAACATGGAGCAGATTTAGTTATGCACTCGGTAACGAAATTCCTGAGCGGACATTCAGATGTTTTGGCTGGTGCTGTGATCGCAAAAGAGGAGACCTTGCTACAAAAAATCCGCCAAGTACAAATCTTGGGAGGAGCCGTGATGGATCCCTTTAGCGCTTGGTTGGCGTTGCGAGGGATGCGTTCTCTCGGTGCAAGGATGAGGATTCACCAAGAGAATGCTCGTCTAATTGCCTCTTTCCTTGCCGGCCACCATCGTGTAAAATGCGTGCATTATCCGGGTCTCGCAACCGGAGATGTTCAAACCCTTGTCGCCCACCAAATGTCAGGTTATGGGGGATTGTTTTCGTTCGAGGTGTATGGAACTGCCGAGGATGCGCTCGCTATTACTAGCCGTGTGAAGGTTTTTACACGCGCCACCAGTTTGGGCGGAACCGAAAGCTTGATTGAACACCGGTATTCCGTTGAGAAGCCACCAACCACAACACCACCTACCTTGCTACGATGTTCGGTTGGATTGGAACATCCCGATGACCTGATAGAGGATTTGGCACAAGCCCTAAGTTTTTAACTACGTAGCACTGTCTATTGTACGGTACGAATGTCTAAAATAAAAGACACTCGCACTACTCTTCAAAACCCAAAAACCCGCAAAGTTGGCCTCATATGGGGCTTTCTTTGTTAAAAAGTTGGTTTGGAATGGTTTTGGCAAATAAAACCCATAAGCAAGGATGAAAAGGGCATCATCCAGCGTGTTTCCGAAAACACCCATTTTGGAAAACAACTTAAAATCCGCCTGAAAGCCCGATTTAAGTTTAATTCATAACCAAAAGGAGTTGCTCCGATGAAACACATGCGAAACCAGACCATCCTGCTGAGTACCCTCGTGCTATGTTTGGTCGCCTCTGCTGGCCAAGTTCACGCTCAGCGCGACCGCCGAGACCGTGATTCACGTGGACGCGAAAGCCGTGAAAGCCGTGATCGGTATGAAAGGCCGAGAGACCGCGATAACAACAGGAATCGAAACAATGTCCGAGATCGTAGTCATGACACCTACCGATATGGTGACGTTTATTACTACGGTGGGCGCTGGGTAGATCAAAGTCGTTACGATCGCTCCGATTGGCACGGGCGGTATTATAGCTACCGACATCATCGTCATTGTACTGCCGGACATTGTGTACGGACTTGTAGATATTTTGGTTGGAACTATCGAGGACATCATCCCAATTGCCGCCACAATAAATGTGTTCGTTCTTGCAGACATTATCGGAAATCGGGAATTCTGTTTCGGATCTTCCACTAAAGCGTAACCACATGTCGGACATGCTCCGGCAAAATCGGGTAACGGAGGCCACAGGAAACTCATTTGAGCCATGAACGCCTTCCTGAACGGCCTCCGTAACTCCGACCCCACTTTGTAACTTTTAACCTTTTACCGTCATGAAAAGTCCCCGTTACTTCTCACTTCGCTGGATGCTAATGTTGGTGTTAGTCGGTTTATTGGCTGCTCCAGATGCCTCCGCACAAAGAGGACGCCGTACTGACAATGGAAGTAGTACACCGCCTCCTGCGAATAACACCCCTGCACCACGTACCGAGAACAACACCTCGCGTGGTTCGCGGGACCGCGCACCATCCGATAATGACAGCCGCCGCAACCGTGATGACGCTCGTCCATCCACACCACCTGCAACAGTGATTTATCCGCAACGTGGAAACGATGGCCAAAACCCGAATGCACGCAACAACGACAACCGTAACAACGACAACCGCAATAACCGAGGTTCACAAGATGGGGGCAGCCGTACCAATGAAGATCGCGGGACCCGTGACAACCCAAACTATGGCCGCAATAACAATAGTCGCCCCAACAATGGTGTGGACTGGGGCGACCGCAACCGCAACAATCCACCACGAACCAACCATAATAGGGTTCGCCGTCCTTGGAATCCACCCCGGTTTGATATATACTTCCACCGTGACTATAGCTATGTTCGTTGGCATCGTCCCATTTGGAACGATCGTGGCCGGACAAACTGGCGTTCTAATTATGTCTATAAACAATATGTATATGTGGATGACGGATGGGATTATAATGGGTCGGAACTCGAAATCCGCACCCGAATTCGTCAAGAAACGTCTCGTTCTGGCTTTAGTTATGCACGGATTACCTACACCATCACGGGGATAGACCTCTATCGCGATGGCTATCATATTGGTTCGGTAAATACACTTCCCGGAAACTTCGGACGGCTTTATGCCACCCTTAGCCCAAATGGTGATATCCGATTCGACAACATGACCTATATCATTGGCGATCCTGCCTCTGGATTTGAACTGATCAACACGCGCTATACAAACAGTTATTACATTGGCGCTGCTCGGAATGCACGCACTGCTGTACTGGACTTTCGTGCACGCCGCGCACACGAGGTGCAATACAGTCACTTTATTAGTGACCGATACTACCGAGACTATACAATGGTACCATTAGTACCAGAAAATGATGAATATGGTTTTGGCTATACCGTAGCCGGCTTTAACTATAATGATGATTGGTACTACGATGACAACTACGACAACTACCGTGGCGATGATCGCTACCGCTCAGACACTCGCACCCGTGTGGGTACTCGCGAAAAAGTAGCGCCCGGAACCACCAATACCTTCCGAAATGGCAATGAACAATCAATCCGTACAGACGAAGGGACAGAGGTTCGGATGCGTCGCCGTGTGGAAATTGTGAAAGAAAACTAAGCCCCCAGTATCACACCTCCTCCTTGTGATTGCTGATTAACCCCCGTATGGATATCCTCATCCTGCGGGGGTTTTCACATTATGTGCATCATGGGAAACGATGGACGACGCATTTTGCCTTTCTTCTAAGGTCGTAGGGCTGCGTCCTAATCGGTCTAAGTCATCCTTCTGAGCCTGAACGCCCCATCCGAAGAGCGCAAAGTCGTAGCGAACGGGATCTTCTGGTGAAAGGGTACGGCAAATATCGGTTAGTTCACAAGCGGCTTTCCAATCGTTCGCCGGACGAGTAAGAATGCCGACATGACGTGCAATCCGTCCGACATGCACATCCAAAGGCAAAACCAATTGATTGGGCCGGATGTGTTTCCATAAGCCAAAATCCACTGGGCCGGAGCGCACCATCCACCGAAGGAACATGTTGAGGCGTTTACAAGCGCTTCCGTTTTGGGGGCGTGCAAGGTGTTTTTGTAGTCGTTTTGGTGTTTGGGGTAAAGCAGACATCATCAAGGTAGAAAAACCTTGGATAGCCTCGCCCACATTTGCTGCTTTCACGTGGTGAAAACGGGTAAAAATCTGTTCTAAGTTGCCGTGTTCTCGCAACAATGCCGATAGGGCTGCAATCATCCAAAATGCATCTTCTTCGGTAAAAGTCCGGTGCTTAAATCCTTTGAGCAGCACTGCATCACGCGAGGGATGGAAATCATAAACAAACTGCATGGGTTTGTACGCCATACGCTCGCAAAGATCGGCCATTTTAAGCAGCGTCGTTTTTCGTTGTCCCCAAGCCAAAAGCGCGGAAAACAATCCGATTACTGCACGGTCTTCGGGGTCTTCAAAGGCGTGTGGGACCGAGATCGGGTCGTTTTCGATAAATGTGACTTGCTCGAAGTGAGCGACTTGTTCATCAAGCCACACATGTAGGGGCGAGTCCTGCCTCATATCAGGTCTTCTGGGCGAGGCAAGGCATATACATCAGTTTTGACGCGACTATAATCGGGGCCGCCCAACCGCGAAATAGGGTCTAAATGGTTCAGATCAATCTTGTAATCATGGAACACCTCGTCTGAAAAGTGCGCCATCAATACACGGCACAAGACCAAATTTCCGCCCATCGGTTGTCCGCCCCAAGAGACTATCTGATCCACTTCACATTCAAAAGCTATAGGAGCAGAGGCAATACGTTTGGGCTTCACGAGCGTGGATTCCAGACTTTGGAGACCTGTTTTTTCAAATTCACTCACTTCTGGTGGCCAGTTGGCCGCGCTTAGGTTCATCTGATCTTGGAGCGCATAAGGAACGATATGAATCACGCATTCTCCTGTAGCTCGCACATTTTGCAGGGTATCTTTACGACGGCCTTCGATCGGATTCCCTGTTGGTGCATTAAGGGGCGAAAAGCTGAGGATGGGCGGATTAATGGAGGCAATATTAAAGTAAGAAAACGGGGCTAAATTGAGAACCCCATCTTCACTTAATGACGATACCCAAGCGATTGGGCGTGGCACAACCGACCCAATCAGCATTTTGTACAAATTGGGGATATTTTCTTTCGTAAAATCTATTTGTGGCATAATGCTCCTTAAAACCCAAATTTACCAAGGTCTAGATTGTTCAGGTCTAATCCGGTAGGCAGACCAGCGGCTTGTTGCATGGCATCTTTGGCACGTTCGCCCGCATCGGCGAGAGCTTTGTTTACACCTGCTACAATGAGGTCTTCCAACAACTCCACATCATTAGGATCCACCACTTCTTTCTCAATTTTAACAGAAGTCACCTGCATTTTTCCGTTCACCGTCACTTTCACCATCCCGCCACCAGCTTCAGCAGTTGTGGTTTGTTTTTCCAAATTTTCCTGCGCCTCTTTCATTTTTTGTTGCATATCGGCCATTCGGCCAAACATATCGGCCATGTTCAGGTTATTGAAGTCCATAGGTTTTGCTATTTGAAGGTTTAAAATGCGATTTTTGTAAGTTACGAGTGTTTTGGAGGCGATAAAAATGGGCTTTTGTGGAAGATATGGTCTCAGCCCGTCACCCACGCAGAATCGCCGTTCACGTCCAATCCGGCGACCTCACCAGTTTCTTCCAAAAGTAAGTTGTCCTTTTCCCAGACCTTCATTCGTATCGTGGAGCGCAAGGTTTCCGATATTTTTTGGATCATGTCTCGTTCATAAGGTGCGTGAAGCAAGCCACCTTCGGTGCGCTCGGCAGAGACGGCCATTCGGAATTGCCGATCCGATACCTCGAAGGATACGGTGGTATCGGTAATGTTTACGTTGTAGAGGCGAGCGCCGGAATATGTCGTCCATTTTTGAAGTCTCCCGTCAGGCAACAACAGTCCAATAATGAACCCACGAAACGTTCCGGTAGGAAAGGGGATTTTTGCAACCGAGGCACTCAGGCATATGCGGGGCGTCTCGAAGTGGTTGCACTGCATCCAAATATATGCTTCTGGAAAACCACTTCCCCAATCTTTTTCCATGTATCCTATACCGCCATCAAAATTGATGTTCTTGCCATCTACCGATAAACTACCGGAAAGCGTGTGGTGTAAACTCGGTACGCCGTGATAACACTGCATAAACGGTAACAAACCAAAAGGCCCCATGATTCCCGGAGAAAAAGTAGAGACAGGCCAAGGGGTTACACCGTGTAGATTGATCTTGCCCGAAATTTGCCGCCCTTCGCTGTTGATTGCAACCGAAAAGGCGTCCCAGCCAAACTGCGAGGAATCCACATGAACCGAGAACGCATCCTTTTCTGCTTTAAACGCTGATACGGGATAACGGTGATACGTGGCCCTATGATGGCCGTCTAATACTTGAATAAAGCTGTGCGATTTGGAAGGTATTTTGTCTATAAACATGCCGGGGATAAACGCAAAAACCTCTTGCCTATCTGCTGTTACCACTTTATAAAACCATCCCTCGAAATAAGGTGGGCGAGCGTTAAAGCCATGAAATCGTTCTGGGTGAAAAGTGTTGACGAATGGCATAATGCATACAGGTTGGTTAAAAGACAGTATAAAATAAGGTATTTTTTAGGGTAAAAAGCGAATGATTGTTCGTGTGGCGCAAATAGGGTTTGGGGTTTCGGTATAATTAAATTGTACTTTAATTTGGCGTTTGTACAAAGAAAAAGCCGATTTTTGAAAGTAATTATATCCGTTTGCAAAATCTGGTTTGACCACACCCATGCTACACCTCCGCCTAAGACCCGCTACCATCAAGGACTTGCCCTTACTACTATATTGGGACGAGCAGCCCCATGCCGTAGCCTCAGATCCGAATGACGATTGGAATTGGGCGGAAGAACTACACCGAAAACCCGAATGGCGGGAACAGTTGGTGGCGGAGTTGGATGGGCGCCCCATTGGTTTTGTGTAATTTATTGATCCCGTCTTAGAAGAAACGCATTATTGGGGCGCTCTACCGCACAGCCTTCGTGTCATAGATATTTGGATCGGCGAGGCCATAGACTTAGGAAAGGGATACGGATCCGAGATCATGCGTTTGGCTTTGGAGAGGTGTTTTACAAACCCGCAGGTAGTGGCGGTTTTATTAGACCCTCTTGTCTCGAATGTACGTGCGATTCGGTTTTATGAGCGTCTTGGTTTCCGATTTGTAGAAAACCGTTGTTTTGACGAGGATTTTTGCGCAGTATATCGCCTTGATCGTGCCGAATGGGAAGCCCAATTCGGTATTAGATAAAGCCCAATAGAAGTAACACAGCGTATAAAATCAAAAGTAAAGCCACCATTTTTTGAATTCCACCAATGGTTGCTTTGTGTAGCCATCGGTTGCCGAGGTAAGCACCCAGAAATGCGCAAGCCGCTGCACAAGCCATCAGAGGCCAGTGCTGAAGTGCGGAAGCATTAAACTGACCCGAATAAACAGCAATCCGCGTAAAGTCCGTCAGGCAAGCAATGGTGATTCCTGTCCCCAAAAATACTTCTTTGGTCATGCCTAACCGCACTAAAAACGCCGACCGTAAAGCACCTTGGTGGCCGGAGAGTCCCCCGAAGAAGCCACTCATGATGCCCCCAAGCGGCAACCATTTTGAATCGAAGCGGAGGGTTGAAAGGTGTGGAACCCACTCGAAAAGGACAAAAAATACCATCAAAACCGCCATCACCCATTTGAGCGGGTGTAGATACCACGTTTGACCAAACAGGGAATATTCTCCAAATGTCTCAAGCCCAGACAACAAATCAAGCATATAAGCACCGCCAAAAGCAGCCAACACCGATGGCAGGCCAAACCGCAAAACCACCGCTTTTTCAGCATTCCGACCTACCAACCACCACTTATACAAATTATTAAGCAAATGCACCACAGCGGTCATCGCCACCGAGGCTTCTAACGGAAAAAAAAGGGCAAATGCGGGCAAGAGCAACGTCCCCAAGCCAAATCCAGAGAAAAACGTGAGGCCAGAAGCCAAAAGTGCTACAATCCCGATGAGTAAAAAATCCATTTTTGGTTGGTTTGGTTTTGCAAAAGATACCATCAAAAAAGCAAAATCTGACTTTGGGTGGATTAAAAGATCGTAACCTTTTGGAACAAGCGCTACTGGTTTCGGTTGGAGTCGTTTTTTATTCCATTTTACCTTGCACTGTGATCCGTTTTATTTATTTCGACTTGGATGATACCTTGCTAGATCATCATTATGCACAAGAACAAGCATTGGCGGCCTCTTTTGCGGCTTTTGACTGGGGAATGGCTACTTTGACCGAACTCCAAACCGTTTATCACCATATCAATGTGCAATTATGGACGGATTATGCGCAAGGTAACGTCACTAAAGACGAGCTGAACACCCGCCGTTTCTCCGAGACCATTGCAACTTTAGAGGCTAAAGTTGCAATGGAAGCCTTTAAAAGCCATTATTTACACACATATGCTCACCATTGGCAATACATTTCAGGCGCCGAAGCTACCTTTCGTACAGTAGCAAGCCGTGTTCCTGTGGGGATTTTGACCAATGGTTTTGTGGAAATTCAGTCCGATAAATTGGCGCGATTTCCTGAACTAAGGCGTTTGTCGGCGGCTGTGGTGATTTCTGAGGAAGTAGGGGTTTTAAAGCCGCACCCAGAACTTTTTCGGTGGGCAACCCAAAAAGCAGGTGTTACGCCCGAGGAAATCCTCTGTGTGGGAGACTCGCTCGCCTCCGACGTTTTGGGCAGTTTACGCGCTGGATGGCAGGCCGCATGGTTCCGCCGTTCTTCACAACTTGTTGAGGCGCCCAAGGATGCTTTTGTTTTTTCAGTGTGGCAAGACCTGATACAATTTGTTGAGGCACAAAATAGGTGTCAATCATCCCCTAAACCAGTGGTATCTCAACATCATTTCATCCCATAAGGCAGGGAAAAGTTTTAACTTAATTGGTTTCAACAACCTCAACTTCTAAAAAATGCAAGACTTTACCCCGATCTCGGATGTGGGCGAATTTGGCCTAATTACGCGAATTGGTCGGATATTGGGCAAACCACGTAACCCTTTACTTGCGGGAATTGGCGACGATGCGGCAGTGTACCCCACAACCGAAACGCAGGTACATGTGGTAACTTCCGATATGTTGATCGAAAATGTCCACTTCGATAGGATGTTTCATCCTTTGAGGTACTTGGGGTTTAAGGCCATCTCGGTGAATGCAAGTGATGTATGCGCTATGAATGCCCTGCCACGTTATGCTACGGTTTCTTTGGGATTGCCGCATAATGTGTCGGTAGAAATGATTGAGGAGTTGTATCAAGGGATGGCGCGGGCATGTGCGTTGTATGGCATGGATTTGATCGGGGGCGATACCACCGCCTCCAAACAGTTGGTTATTTCAGTGACGGCCATTGGAGACGCGGCCACCGAGCAAGTGGCGTACCGGAGTGGGGCACGGGTGGGGGATGTACTCTGTGTTACAGGCGACTTGGGCGCGGCGTATGCAGGATTAAAGGTATTGTTAGAAGAGAAAAAACGGTTCGAGGCGGCAAAAGGGCAAGGTCATGCACCTGATCTAAGCGTATTCGATTATGTAATTCAACGCTCCCTCTCCCCAACAGCACGCTTAGATATGGTAAGAAATTGGCGCGAAAACAACATCGTTCCTTCTTCGGTTATAGACATCTCGGACGGGCTGGCGTCGGAAATCAACCACATTTGTGAGCGTTCTAATGCTGGTGCGAGCCTACATATGGCTAAACTTCCTGTGGAAATCTTGACGCGTGAGGTGGCCGAGCAATTTGGAGAAGACCCCGAAACGTTTGCGCTCTATGGCGGGGATGATTACGAATTGCTATTCACGGTATCGCAAGAGGAAGTCGCTATGTTGGATGAAAGCCTCTTTACGGTAATTGGTAACATGACCCATCCCGAAGAAGGCGTGCATTTGGTGTTACAAGATGGCGGGACAATGCCTTTGGAGGCCAATGGATTTCGTCATTTTTGATGAAGACATTGCGAAAATTACGCTGGATTTTGGGTGCTTTCGTCTTGCTGGTGGGTGTGCTAATGGGGGCGCGTTTTTCGGGAGGAGTGCCCCGATCTTTTCCGGTAATTCCACCTTACGAACATCTTACGTTTGTGGGACAGACGAAAACAGCTGCGGCATGGGCGGCCATTTATCAACCGGAAGTTTATGCCGATGCAAAAAGATCAAGAGAACCTATAGAAGCCATTTGGTTCCAAATACAGCATAAAAAGGGTGTATATTATTTTACCTACCATCCCGTTTGGGCAGATGAAACCCACCCGAATGCGCTCGCCGATGTAGGATACCGAATTTGGAGGTGGGCTTTTTATGGCGCACCTTCTGATATTGAGGCCATTACCTTGCGGATTGAAGCGAAGACCGGAAATGTATCGGGTGTGGCTTACGAAACTGCACGCTTAGACGTCGCATATGATGCTGCCAAACCGGAGCATGTACGGGTTAAAGAAACGCTCAATGCCCCGCTTTTGCCCATTCTGCTCTACGTCAGAACGTGGAACCACCTGCTAACAAGACGTTCGCCTAAGGCCGCCTATGCCCAAAAGGCTCGCTTAGAAGCCTTGACGGAGTTGCATTATGTAAAATATAAAATGAGTCGGCGTGCCGGCCCTATCATTTGGTAAAGTTTGTGACAACCTCCATAAACCATGTCGTCAGCTAAAATTTGGTGGGAAGCCATACGCCCCAAAACCCTTCCCGCAGCCCTTGCTCCCGTAATCATTGGAACCACGATGGCGTGGTCGGATGGCCTATTTCATCCACCCTCGGCGCTGGTAGCGGCACTCGGCGCATTGTTGATCCAAATTGGGACAAACCTCACAAACGACTACGCAGACTTCTTCAAAGGAGCTGATACCGCTGAGCGAAAGGGACCAACGCGGGCTACACAAGCCGGTCTCTTATCGCCCAATACCGTTCGGAATGGAGCGGTTTTCGCCTTTTTACTCTCGTTTATTTTAGGATTGTACTTGGTTTCTCGTGGCGGCTGGCCCATTTTTGTTTTAGGAATCATCGCCATCTTTTCAGGCGTCACCTATACCGTGGGCCGTTATGCGCTTGCTTATACGGGACTTGCAGACCTCTTCGTATTGGTGTTTTTTGGGCCTGTGGCGGTAGGCGGGACGTATTATGTCCAAGCCCTTCACCTTCCCTTATGGCCTGTCCTTGCCGGACTTGGGCCGGGGCTGCTCTCTGTGGCAATTTTGGTGGTGAACAACCGTCGTGATATGGTGGAGGATGCAAAAGCCGATAAAAAAACGCTTATCGTTCGCTTCGGGCGTACTTTTGGCAACGTGTGGTACACCCTGTGTGTTCTTATCGCGATTTTGATGCCTGTCCTACTCTACCTGTTGGAGGGAAAACATCCTTTTGTTCTGTTGGAGTTGCTCATCCTTATTCCAGCCGTGCCCTTGATTCGCGCCTTGTTCAGGGAAGATGGTGTTTCACTAAACCCGCGTTTGGGGGCAACAGCCCGTTTATTGTTGTTATATAGCATTGTATTTTGTATTGGCTGGGCTTTGCGTTAAATTCTACAAAACCAAAAGCCTATGTTGCAAGACATATCCCTTTTTCGCTATAAATTACCTCTTCGTAACTCGCTATTGATGGGTGGACAATTTCATAAACACCGTGAAGGTTTGTTACTCCGACTGACCGATGTGGATGGCTTTGTGGGTTGGGGGGAAATCGCTCCATTGTGGGGTTTTAGCAGGGAAACGATTCCCGAAACACTACTGCAATTGGTGCATCTACGTGCAAAAAACAACTCCAACCCACCGCCTTTGCCATTAGGGACGTGGTATCCATCTGTAAAGTTTGGGTTGGATTCTGCTTTCTCGGATCTCAAGGCGAAAAAAAGCGGCAATCCTCGGTACAATCCCGAACACCAAACAGTGACCCTTAACATGCTTTTGGCGGGATCGTCGGAAAATATTTTACGTCGTGCAGAACTGGCCACAAGCTTGGGCTATCGCGCCATAAAGCTTAAAGTGGGGCAGCAAAAACCTGTGGAGGATGCGTTATTGGTACGGGAGGTTGCGGCTGGTGTGGGAAACAACTGCACCATACGCTTAGATGCCAACCGTGCATGGAGCCTAAAAGATGCCTTGCACTTTGCCGAACATTTACAAGGTGTACGGATTGAATACATAGAGGAGCCACTTAAAAGTCCGCGTTTTTTGCCCGATTTTGCCTTACAAACGGGGCTTCCTGTTGCGCTCGACGAGAGTTTGCGCGATAAAGCATGGGAAAGATTACAAAAAAAAAGATTTAGACCCACAGCCCTCATCTATAAGCCTATGCTCTCGGCACATCCTGCCAAATGGTATTCAGACAGTGGAAGTCCAGTCGTGATTTCGTCTTCCTTTGAAAGTGGCGTGGGTATGCAAGCCCTGATAGCCCTTGCTACGGAAGTTTGCACCCCCAATATACCCATTGGCTTAGATACCTATAATTGGTTACAGGAAGATGTGCTTTCGCCGCGTCTTCCGATGGATGCGCCAGAGGTGGAATTAAAGGCGGTTTTTGACCCGCAATACCAAGTACAAATGACAAAAATCTCTCGCTGCGATTGATTTTTGTTCGGTATAATAGTGTGTATTTTACGACTACTTAAAGATTCGCTGTTTGTTTAAGGAAGAACTTTTTGTATTTTACAAGACTTGCGGGCCTGTAGCTCAGCGGTTAGAGCAGGGGACTCATAATCCCTTGGTCGGGGGTTCAAATCCCTCCGGGCCCACACCCTGAAAGAGGCGTTCTAATGTGCTTTGGAACGTCTCTTCTCTTTTTGGAACGTCCTCTGTTTCCTCTCACACACCAACTTTGATCAACGTGTCTGACCTAAACCGAGAAATTCTTTCCGACTTGTTCCGCCAATGGGCGGGTACTACTGATGTCCGTATCGAAGACATTCCACCGTCTGGCTCCGAGCGACGTTATTACCGTTTGTATAACGATACCCATAGCGCAATCGGTGCATATGGCCCAAACTTGGCGGAAAATCGTGCTTTTTTGACGTTTGCCCGCCATTTCCATGCGCAAGGGCTGAATGTAGCACCTGTCTTGGGCGAACATGAAGACGGATATTTGTATCTTGTAGGAGATTTGGGCGATAAATCTTTGTTGGATCATTTGCTCAAAGACTGCAAAGGCAATCCCTTTCCCATGCAAGCCTATCAAAACGCATTGGCGGAATTGGTGCGGTTCCAAATAGACGGTGGCGCAGGCTTAGACTACTCGGTTTGTTATCCGCGTGCGGACTTCGACAAGCAGTCTATGGCTTGGGACTTGAACTACTTCAAATATTATGTGGCTAAGCTCAAAACCCGCTTCGACGAACAAGCGCTGGAGGATGATTTTAACTGCCTAACCGATTATTTGGGGTCGGCACGGGCGGACTATTTTATGTACCGTGATTTTCAGGCACGAAACATTTTGTTGGTCAATGACGAGCCATTTTTTATTGATTTTCAAGGCGGACGACGTGGGCCATTGCACTACGATCTGGTCTCTTTGCTGTTTCAGGCAAAAGCCCGCATCCCCCACGAAACCCGTGCTGCTTTGGTAAACCACTATTTGGATGTATTGGAAAGCCGAATTGAGGTGAACCGCAAGGCATTTTGGGACTACTTCATGGGTTTTGTCCTCATCCGGACGTTACAAACCATTGGTGCATATGGCTTCCGTGGCTGGATCGAACACCGTCCGCACTTTTTGCAAAGCCTACCACCCGCCATCGAGAACTTGGCCTGGTGGTTGGAGAACGCAGATTTGCCCGTTGCGCTACCGGAGTTATTGTCTGTGATCCGGCAAATGGTGGAGAACCCCGAAATGCGGCAAGTACCTGCCCTCGTTGAGCCGCCAAAGCCAGAACCCAAAAAGCCTGAAAACAAGGCATTGCAGGTAATTGTAACGAGTTTCTCGTATAAAAAAGGGATTCCCGAAGACCCGTCTGGAAATGGCGGAGGCTTTGTGTTCGACTGCCGCGCCATCCACAATCCGGGTAAGTACGAGCCATACAAACGCCTAACCGGAAGAGACCAAGCCGTGAAGGACTTTTTATTGGCGGAGAGTGATGTTTTGTACTTCCTCGAAGGTTGCTACCATTTAGTGGATATGCAGGTGGATAAATATCTCGCACGCGGCTTTACCAACTTGATGGTTAACTTTGGTTGCACAGGCGGTCAGCACCGTTCTGTATTTTGCGCCGACCGCATGGCCGAGCATCTCGAAGAAAAATATGGCGTTACCGTGCTACTTTCTCACGTAGAACAAGAACGGAAAAATTGGCAAAACGGCTAAGGTAATTCCTTTTCACACCTTGATTTTTAGAAAAATATGCGTTGAAATTAAGTTGTATTTTTGGAATTTAAGTTACTGTTATGATAAGAAGTTAAATCCTTGGAATTTGCCTAATTTCTTTCTGGAAACACCTTAGGTCATCTGTTTTCGATAGGCTCAAGTACCGTGGTAATTACTCACGTTTATTGGAATTTTAGACAGACGCCAGTGACAATGTATGCTCGAAATCGGTTTTGTTCGGTCTTAGATAAATCAAAAGGCGTCCTACGCCATTTGAAAAACGGTTTGCGAATATGGTTGCGTAGGTTAATTACAGCGTTTGGTACTGCTTTCCACTTTACGGTTTTTCAAACATCCGGGTGATAAGTCTTCGTTTTCACAGTTGATAAAAGATCGTCCTGCACTGGCCGCTATAATTCTGCTGGCCGGAATCCCGTTTTGCGTATAAAAACTTTTGACGGTCAATGCCCGTCTTGTTGCGAGGTCGTTAGATGCCTCTGGGTAATCAAAATAACCGGAGGCTTGTACGCAAACACTTTTGCAGCGTTGTATAAAACCCACATTGTCCCGCAAGGCAGCCATGTCCTCTTCGTCCAATACCGCGCTGTTTTGCGAAAAATAAACAGGTTTCAGGTCTAAGCCAATACAAGAACTTTCGCGCGCCACCTCTGCTGCTATTTGGATAACTTCTGTTTTCAAGTCTTCCCCACCACAATTTCTGGCTTGTAGTGTCACTTTAAAGTTCCCTGCACGGGGGTATGTATATCTTGGAAATTGCGCAATGGACGTATTTCCATCTCCGAAATCCCAGATATATTCCATTGGGAGCGTCCCCTCCACTTCTGGGGCAAAACTCACGGTAATCCCATCCCATCCATCCCGTTTGTGGGTAATGTGCCGGATGACAGGTTTCTCGCACTGGATGGGTGGTTCTTCTACAATAATCTGGGCCGTTCTTGTGTCTGTTCCACCACAATTGGTTGCCGAAAACGAAACCGTGTAAGTCCCCGATTTAGGAAAACGATGATCTACTACCTTTCCTGTTCCCATGCGCCCGTCCCCAAAATCCCACGTGAGGTCTATCGGCTGGCTGGCCTCATTCACAGCACCAATCATGGTTGCCGCTCGGTTCGCATTGATTCCTAATGGGGTATTTAATGCTGTAATCCTTACTGGAACGCAAGAAATTTCATTGGACAAATTATACCTTAGCCCCAATCCTAAGAAACCGAGAATGTCGGTATTGGTCAAGTCTCCGCCCGTATTGGGGTTCCCAATGGAGCCAAAATCTCGACCGTAATCCGCAGAGTCAGCGGCATCATCTGGCAAGATGGCGGAGATATTCGTCTCGACATAAAGAGCTGCTTGTCTATTGAGCATATAGGCCAGCCCCAATCCTCCGGTGATACCGATGCCCGGTCGAAAGACTTTTTTTAAGGTTTGAGGGCGATAGTAGTGCCCAAATATAAGATTCCCTCCCAAAATAAGGTAGGTTTGCGTGTCTGCTTCGGGATTTAAGATCATCTTACCTTTTCCTACAAATTGGAATCTTCGGGTATCGTCTGCATTTGGTACATACTCATCAGGCTCAATTTTGGGGTAATTCCCAAGTACCCCTCCGACACTCACTTCATAGCGTTTACTCAACCGATAGCCTGCTTCCAAGCCAAATAAATACCCTCTATCTTTGATGTATGTACCCCACTGACCTAATCGGTTATTGTCCGTATCCCCCCCATATGTTGTCCAGCCAAATTTGCTGCTTATAAAAAGTCTTTTCTGGTCTATTGGTAGCGAAGATGGTAGCTTGATAAGAGGTTGAGCGTGAATAGGCAACACTAATGTTGCGCACATCATCAGCGCAAAGTGTGTCATTCCACGTTTAGCTTTATGTAAAGATATTTTTTTCATTTTTATGTCGGATATACAAAGAAACAGGGCAAAATGTTTTGTCTATTTGTTTTTGATTTTTGCTAATGAAATTATTGCCATGAGAAAAGATTGGGCAATTATGTGTGGGTGTGTAAAGATACTTAATAGAATGCAAAAACCAAAACGGACAAGCAAGGAAACTTACTTGTCCGTTTTGTACAAGGGGTAATCAATCTATTTTTTAAGCAGAAGGCGCTTATTTCTTTACAGGGAGAGACTCTGCCCTACGATTTCTACGGCAACCTTTTCCGGGGTCTTCTTTATCACAAGAAACAGCGTCACGCCCTTTCCCCGAAGTCCCCAAACGGTTGGAGGTGATCCCTTTAGAGATATAAAAATCTGCTACTGCTTGTGCGCGGCGTTGTGTAATGGTCATTGCGTTTGGCTCTAAGTGATCCGCATAACCATTTATACGGATATTTAGGCTTTGGCAGCCTTTTAATACATCCACATTCTCCATAAGCCGGCTTTGTGCATTTGCGTCCAGTTGAGAACTACCAAAGGCGAAATATACAGAATTTAGCTCGGTTATGGCATCACAAGCATCTATCGAAGATCTCATAATCTCGATGGTTTGCATTCTACGGTCAATGCCAGAAGCGTTTTGTGCTTCCAAGATCACGGTGTAAGTGCCGGGTGTGGTATAGCTGTGCGTTGGTGTGGCCGCATTAGAGGTACTTCCATCTCCGAAATTCCACCGATACGAAATTGGAGCCGTTCCGCGAACCTCCGAATTAAAGCGGATGACTTCCCCAACCTTTGCAGAGGTCATCGAAGGTGTTAGCGACACAATGGACAAATTGGGCTGGGCTGTTGCCCCAGAAACGGTGATCGGGAAACTTTCTACATCCGTCCCCCCGCAATTAGTAGCCGAAAAAGTGACGGTATAGGTTCCGGGCTTTCCAAATTTATGAGAAACATTCATGCCTTGCGCCACCGTTCCGTCTCCAAAGTCCCAGTAGTATTCTGCGGGCGTGCTTGCGGAGGTGTTAAGGGTAGAAGTGAAGTTGCCTTCTTCGGTGAGCGTCAACGTGCGAGGCCCATTGATTTGGAGAATGTCTATAGGAGAACAACCTACGCCGTTGCCAATTTTTAGTTTTGCTCCAATACCATAAAAACTTAGCCAATCATGATCTTGGTCATCCCCCGAAGACCCAAATTGCTTGGCATAGTCTGCCCCGTCAACCGCAATATCCGGAAAAACCAGTGCATGGTTGTTTTCCAAAACGACGCTCAATCTATCACTCACCTTCACGTCCAGACCAAAGCCGCCAGAGGGGCCAAAGCCTAATTTTGTGGATTTAGCAGATGTTACAATATCGGTTGTTTTGCCGAACGTCAGGTTTGCCCCAAGCTGTACAAAGGGGTTTATGGTATTGTCTGGTAAGACATTAAAACGACCAAGTAGGTCTAAGTGCAATCTTTTTTCATCACTGATCTTGCCTTGAGAAAATGGAAGCGCAAAAGCCCCTTCACTGGGTTCAATATTGGGATAATGGCCATATTCTCCGGCAAGTGCCACATCAAAGCGCTTTGTTATCGGAAGACCAATTTCTAAGCGGCCTGAATACCCAAGTGCTTTTAAATAGTCCCCAATCTCAACCAAAGATATTTTTTTATAATGTGGAATCCCGTCTGTATCACCGCCATATACGTTCAGTCCTCCCATAAGCTTGACATATAGGCTTTTACCGTTTCTTGTTTGTTGTGCAACTTGCGTCGCTGTTTGCCCCATCACTCCCCCGTAAAATAAAAGCAATAACAGAAGTGCGTGACCAATTTTTTTGATGTTATACATGGTGGTTTGGTATTTATGTATATAAGTTCGATAGTTTGTTTTGCAACATTGATGTGATGGGTAAGTTCGAGAAAGGGTTTAAAAAATATCAAATAAGTCATTATTTTTTATATACTTGTCTAAACAATTAATATGTTTGTTCAAACAATTTTGTACCATGTATTTTCAGCTAATGTGGCGGTATTCACGGATGGTTAACCCTTACTTCTGCTATCTTCCTTTTTTAAAAGAACTTACCTACAAAACGAAAATTTCTTTATGAAACAACAACAACTCCGAAATATTGCCATTATTGCGCACGTAGATCATGGTAAGACGACCTTGGTTGACGCGATGCTCTGGCAGAGTGGTACTTTTAGGGAAAATCAGGATGTGGCAGACCGTGTTATGGATTCGATGGATCTTGAGCGGGAGAAAGGCATCACCATCATGGCTAAAAACACGGCCATTCATTATGAAGATTTCAAAATAAACATTGTAGATACGCCCGGACACGCAGACTTTGGAGGAGAGGTGGAGCGAACTCTACGTATGGTAGATGGTGTATTACTTTTGGTGGATGCAGCGGAAGGTCCGTTACCGCAAACCCGTTTTGTGCTACAAAAGGCGTTGTCGTTGGGGCTGCCTCCCATTATTGTGATCAATAAGATAGACCGTCAAGACGCACGCCCCCAAGAAGTTCTTAATGAGATCTATGATCTGTTCTTGGATTTGGATGCAAACGACGAACAAATAGAATTTCCGTATCTATATGCGGTAGCACGAGAAGGTAAATGTAGCGATGACCTCGAAAAGCCATTAACAGACCTTAAGCCCCTTTTCGAAACCATTATCAACCACGTACCACCTCCAGCGGGTAGCCCAGAGGCTTCTTTTCAGTTTTTGGTAACGAATGTTATTCCAAACGAGTATTTAGGCCCACTCGCCATTGGTCGGGTAATGCAAGGCAGTATTCGGAACAAACAACGAGTTGCCCTTTGCAAAACAGATGGATCCCAGTCGTTTATGCAAACAACGGGCTTATTCGACTATGAAGGACTAAAACACGTCCCGATGGATTTGGCCGGACCCGGTGACATTATTGCCATTGCTGGAATGGCTGGAATTGGATTGGGAGACTCCATTGCCGACGCCGAGAACCCACAGCCCTTACCTCCTTTGCATGTGGACGAGCCGACTCTTTCTATGGAGTTTCGGATAAACGACTCGCCATTTGTGGGACGCGAAGGGAAGTTTGTTACCAGTCAGCGTTTGCGCGAGCGGCTCTATAAAGAAGTGGAGACCAATCTGGCAATGAAAGTGGAAGATACCAGCACCGCCGATACATTTATGGTCTTTGGTAGGGGCGAACTCCAGATGGCGATTCTAATAGAACAGATGCGCCGAGAAGGATATGAGTTCTCCGTCGGGCAGCCACAAGTGTTGATCAAAATGGTGAGGGGAAGTAAACACGAGCCTTTTGAACAAATATTGGTGGATGTAGATGAAGCATATAGCGGTGTTGTCATTCAAAAATTGGCTTTAAGGAAAGGAACCATGACCAAGATGATTAATCATGGTTTAGGGCGTGTACGTATGGAATTTGAGATACCCAGTAGGGGGCTTATTGGATACCGAACGGAGTTCATGACAGATACCAAAGGAACGGGCCTTCTTAACCATTTCTTTTTGGCTTATCGTCCGTGGGCTGGCAATATCGTTCACCGGACAACGGGTGCTTTGGTATCGGATAGAAATGGCAAGACGACAGGATATGCCATTCTTGGGTTGCAAGAACGTGGCGAGCTTTTTGTAGAGCCTGCGGAAGATGTTTATACCGGCATGATCATTGGGGAAAATGCACGAGATGCCGATTTGGATGTAAACATTACCAAGGAGAAAAAGCTGACCAATATGCGTGCGGCCAGTGCCGACTCTTTCGAGAAGCTCATTCCGCCACGTAGAATGTCGTTAGAAGAGATGATTGAGTTTATCCGTGAAGATGAATTGATCGAGATAACCCCAAAATCACTCCGGCTACGGAAGCGATACCTTGATATTAATGAGCGGAAGCGATACATGAACCTCCAGAAGTCCGAACAATCCTAAACCGGTTTTTTGGGGACTTTATACACTTGGACTTTACAAAAAAGGGTTTCGGCAAAACCGAAACCCTTTTGTTATGCGTTTACGTGCAGGTATTGTGTTGCTATTCGGTTTCTTTTTTATACTGCTCGGTGACGGTATAAACGATATAGCCTGTAAGCCAACCCACAACCCCTTGACGTGCAAAGTACAACTTCTTCTTCGGTCCAGATGCACTCCATTCATTCACCAATGCCTCAAGCCAAATGGAGCCAGCGATCAGCGCCTCTTGTTCAAAGGTAGAGGTTACCCGTCCTACTTCGGTTTTTGCTTTTTCGAAGAGTGCGTCATCATCAATACCAGAGAGGTTAGGATCAATCAATTTTTGATAATCATTGATTGCCATTTCTTTGAACCTACGGATATCGGCTGCCGTCAATTCTACAAATATATCATTGATCTTGTCTGCCTTAAGGTAGGTGGCAATAGCCCAAACAATGCCTCCAGAAAGATAAATGTTCGGGCGATTTTTTAATACAGGGTGGCGATTCACCTCATCCGCGATTTCAGCCTTGAAGCGTCCGTCTATGAGCAATTTACCCATGTTACCAAACTCTTGTGGTGTGGCATACTGATATTTTTTGATCTCGTTTGCGAACGACTTGGTGCCAAAAGGAAAGGCAATGGGGTCAAAGGACTCGCCCCCGCTTGTAAAGGCTCCGCCTTTGGTATTGCCACTCCCGACATCGAGTACCGAAACCGTCTGAAGTTGACGCGGTGGGACAATCCCTTTTGCCAAATATTGCCCCTCTTGCTCTGGCGTTATGTAGTCGAACTTATAACCTGCATTTTTAATGGGTGCTACAATTTGGCCATCGAAGGTCGCTTGTACGCCTTTTTTGTCAATTTCCTGCTTAAGCCCACTACTAACAACCACAAAAATGCGGTCTTTCGTAATGGCGTGTTTGGTTTCAGCCTCTGTTAGAAATGCCTGAACCGCTGCTAATGTTGCCGCATTGGACTGCGAGGAAAGCACCATCGGGTCGGTGTTTTTGGTGTTGTCATACTTTGTAGCATATTCGTATTGCCCACGAGCATTTAAGGTCACCCCAATGAGGCTTAGCTTGACCCCTTTGGAGCCAATGTCAATCCCTGCATAAACCTCATCTACGCCACGAATACCACTCGAAAGGTCACGCACTGCACGCGCACTCACACCCATATTGATGCTATTGTACAACTCAATGGATTTATTAAAAGCACGAATGGCTTCCACATTTCGGCTGGTATCGCGGTACAAAAGCCCAAGATACTCTTGCGCTACCGCTTCCCAGTAATAAGCCTTGCGCTGGCGTGCATCTTCGAGGCCACGTTTAAGGTAAAACTCTGCCTGTTCAAATTGGTTGGCCTCTCGTAACGAGTTTCCGGCCTTTAGATAACGTAAATAGGCATCTGGTAATTGGGCATATGCGGGAATTATGCCAATCAAAAGAAGAAATACGAAGGTAAGTTTCCGCTTCATAATTAATGTAGGTTGTTGTGGAACATGTCCTGAAAACCGAGTGGAGTTGAGGACCGAAAGATAGCTGGAGTTTTCTATGCTAATAAAGATTTTAATCAAATGCAAGGGTGGGTACTCTTAAGAGCAATATTTTTGCCCTTACGTTTAGCCTCAATACACAATTTTAATATTAGAAAGTTTTTTTTGGTGTCATGTCGCATTTCTTGAGTCAATTGGGTATTAATGTATGTGGTGGTTTAATAGATGACTATGCTCGATCTGCGATTCATCGTTATACGAGCAAGTATTCTCTAAAGGCCCGAGGTATCTCCCTGCTTCGGGCCTTCTTGTATTGATGCAACATAAAAAAACCCTCGTACACCTATGATGCAGAGGGTTTTTAAGTTCTATACGGCTTTTAGAATTACTTACTCGTAAGGATGGCCTTGAAGTATTCCCGACGCATCCGTGCAATGCCTGAAATAGAAATTCCTTTCGGGCAGACCGCCTCACACTCCCCATGATTCGAGCAATCCCCGAAGCCTTCTGCCTTCATTTGATCTACCATTGCTATTACGCGGCGTTTTCTCTCTGGCTGACCCTGTGGTAGTAGGGCCAATTGGCTTACTTTGGCTGCCGTAAACAATGAAGCAGAAGCATTGGGGCAAGCGGCAACACAAGCGCCGCAACCAATACAAGCCGCATAGTCAAATGCCTCATCTGCTACTTCTTTCCCAATCGGGGTCGCGTGTGCATCGGGAGCTGAACCTGTTTTGACAGAGACATAGCCACCCGCTTCTTGAATACGATCGAACGAAGAGCGATCAACAACCAAATCCCGTACAATCGGAAAGGCTTTTGCTCGCCAAGGTTCTATGGTAATAGAATCCCCGTCTTTATAGTGCCTCATATGCAATTGACAAGAGGCGGTGCGCTGCTGTGGTCCATGCGCCGTCCCATTAATGACAACACCACAACTACCGCAGATTCCTTCTCGGCAGTCATGATCAAATTCAACAGGTACTTTTCCTTCTTTTGTCAACTTTTCGTTCAAGACGTCTAACATCTCTAAAAAGGACATATGAGGATTTACAGTATCGAGACTGTATTGCTCAAAGTTGCCTTTGGCATTCGGGTCGGATTGTCGCCAAACCCGTAGGTGTATGGTCATGTTATCGTGGCTCATAGCACTTTTTTTCTTGACATCTATAATATAGCCCAACTTACGGCAACAAAGCCGCACCTCTTGACCTTATTTATAGCTGCGTTGTGTTAGTTTAACGTTTTCGAAAACCAAGGCTTCCTTGTGTAAAACAGGCTCGGCGTTATCGCCCATATATTCCCATGAAGATACATAGGCAAAATCATCGTCATTACGCTGGGCTTCGCCCTCTTCGGTCTGGTATTCTTCGCGAAAATGGCCACCGCAAGACTCCTCCCGATACAAGGCGTCTCGTGCCATCAGTTCCCCTAATTCGAGAAAATCAGCCACCCGATTGGCAAACTCCAAACTCTTGTTCATGGTATTGGCTTCTCCCGGTACATAGACATTTTTCCAAAAGTCTTCCCGAAGTGCTTGAATGTCTATGATGGCTTTTTCCAAACCCGCCTTGTTGCGAGACATCCCCACCTGATTCCACATGATCTTGCCCAACTCGCGGTGATATTCCAAAACCGTTTTGTTGCCTTTAATCCCCAATAGTTTTTGTATCCGATCGCTTGATTCTTTTTCGGCTTCTTCAAAGGCCGGATGGGACTCATTAACCGCTTCAAGTGAATTGCTGGCGATGTAATCGGTTACGGTATAAGGAGCGACAAAATATCCATCTGCCAGTCCTTGCATCAAGGCACTTGCGCCTAAGCGGTTGGCTCCGTGATCGGAGAAATTTGCCTCACCCAGTGCAAAAAGGCCGGGGATAGTGGTCATCAACGAATAATCCACCCAGAGACCACCCATGGTGTAATGCACGGCTGGATAGATGCGCATCGGCACTTCGTAGGGGTTTTCTCCTGTAATTCGTTCATACATTTCGAACAAGTTCCCATAGCGTGCTTCAATGGTTCCTTTTCCCAAACGGCTAATTGCGTCGGCAAAGTCCAAATAAACTGCTAAGCCGGTTTCGCCTACGCCTCTGCCTTCGTCGCAGACATATTTTGCATTCCGCGAGGCGACGTCACGTGGTACTAAGTTCCCGAAACTGGGATAACGGCGTTCGAGGAAATAGTCTCGGTCTCCTTCTGGAATCTCATTCGGATGTTTTTGGCAGTCTTCTTTTTTCTTGGGAACCCAGACCCGTCCGTCATTCCGTAGAGACTCCGACATGAGTGTGAGCTTAGACTGATAGTCTCCCGATACCGGAATACACGTTGGGTGGATTTGCGTAAAGCAGGGGTTTCCGAAAAGCGCTCCTTTTTTATAGGCTTTCCATGCAGCGGTTACGTTTGAGTTTTTTGCATTGGTAGAAAGGTAGAAGACGTTTCCATAACCACCCGTACACAGCAATACGGCACTTCCGGAGTGGCGTTCATACTCACCTGTTACCAAGTTCCGACAAATGATTCCCCGCGCTTTTCCATCTACCACCACCACATCCAGCATTTCGTGTCGGGCATACATTTGTACTTGTCCGGCATTTATTGTTTTGTTTAATGCACCATACGCACCCAGCAATAGCTGTTGTCCAGTTTGCCCTCGCGCATAAAATGTCCGCGAAAGTTGTGCACCACCAAATGAGCGGTTATCCAACAAGCCACCATATTCTCTTGCAAAGGGAACCCCTTGTGCCACACACTGGTCTATGATGTCCACACTTGTCTCTGCAAGACGATACACATTGGCCTCTCTTGCTCGGTAATCCCCGCCTTTGACCGTATCATAAAAAAGGCGATAAATAGAGTCGCCATCTCCAGCATAGTTTTTTGCGGCATTGATCCCCCCTTGGGCCGCAATGGAGTGCGCACGGCGGGCAGAGTCTTGAATACAAAAAGCTTTTACATTATACCCAAGTTCTGCTAAACTCGCTGCTGCGGCGGCTCCGGCCAAGCCAGTCCCTACGACAATAATGGTGTGTTTACGTTTATTTGCCGGATTTACAAGCTTCATATTTTGCTTGAATCGCGTCCACTTCTCGGATACGGGGCCGGCAGGAATGCGCGCATCTAATTTCGACATAGCGGTTTTCTATATAGATGAAAAATTTCCAGTTCTTTTGCGTTAAGGCATCAAATTCAAGTATAAGGGAAGCACGAAGAAGCCCAATGCAATGAGAACTGCAAAGAATAAAGCGGCTACATACATGGTGTTGGAAAGCCGAGAACTCATCACGCCGATGCTCTGGAAAGCACTCCAAAAGCCATGACGGAGGTGAAAGCCCAGTAGCACCATCACGCCCATATACACAGCTACCCAAAGCGGGTTTGCAAAAACATCTACGACCACCTTATACATGTCCCGCACAGGTTCTACCCCGCCGGGTAACATGGTATCGTAGTGTGGGCCAAAGCGGAATTGCCAAACATGCAGAATCAAGAACAAGAGTAAAACAGTACCTGTCCAAATCATACTTTTGGATGCGGGGGACATCCGGCTTGGCGTACCTCCCGAAACATGCATGGCATAGCCTTCAGGACGCGCTTTCTTCTTTTCTTGCGCAATACTAATGCCCAAAATGGCATGGAATAGCACGATCGCAATAAGACCGATTTCCACAATCACCACCAATGGCCCTAAGCTATGCAATTTGGCGGTATAGGCATTTACGGCATCCGCGCCAATAAAAAAGCCTAAATTACCGGCCAAATGCACCACTAAAAACCCCATCAGACCAATACCAGTGATACCTGTAATAAATTTACGGCCTGTTTGTGAACGGTAGAATGTAAGAATTTTGGATTCTGTAATTTGGCTCATGGTTTATAACATTGATTTATGCCTAAGTAAACAAGAATAATACTTTCTTGTGGACTTCATCACGTACACAATTACGTTTCTTGTTCTTTTAATGCTCTTAAATTAAACCATTGTTAAAGTAAAATGTTATCCGTGATTTATAACGAAAGGCAAATTTAGATGAAGATACAGACAAAGCACGGTGAAGATGTGCGACAAGCGGTTGTGTCAAAAAAAACCTACAATCCAACCCAAAATTTCCGTACACTTTTCCCATTTTATTCCGTACATTTTCCAAACGCTTCATCTCTTTCTTCTAACGACCATGGCACAAAGTTCAAATAATATCCTGCTCCTGTTACTTGGGATACTGGTCGCAATCGCGTTAGGCATCGTGATGCACCAACTTGCTTCAATACTGCTCCCGCTGATCATCGCGCTCTTGCTCTCGAACTTGTTTTCGCCCATTATGCTTTATTTCAAGAAGCGTAAATTTCCGGCATTCATTGGGTTGCTGATGGTGTTGTTGGTTTTCGGATTGGTGGTGACCATCTTGGGGTTGTTGATCTATTCTAGTATTGCCTCTTTTGTAGATGGTATTCGGATTTATCAGCCCAAACTTACACAACTGGTGGTGGATATGGAATATCAGTTGAGGCAGGTCTTGGGGAATTTTGATATGCGGATAGAGGATATCCCTTGGCAAGACGCCCTTAGTGTGTCATCCGTTGCCGACTCTGTGACCTCCGGCGTTGGTTCTTTTCTGCACTTTCTAACCAATACCTTTGTCGTTATCCTGTACATGATGTTTATTTTGGCGACCTCCGGCCAACTAACTCAGAAGGTGAGGTCGGCATTTCAGCCCGGATATGCCAATGCAATGGCTGGTATTATTGAGAATATAGACAAACAAGTCCGGCAATATCTTTTTGTAAAAACCCTTATGAGTTTGTTGATGGGTTTTGTTACAAGTCTTATTCTTTGGCTTATTGGTTTAGACTTCCCTGTTATGTGGGGGTTTATCGCATTTTTACTGAACTATATCCCCAATGTTGGTGGCACAATTGCGACAGCGCTTCCTGTGGTCTTGGCTATTTTACAGTTCAATAGCTGGGTACAGCCTGTCTTGGTCTTGGCGCTCCCGCTTACCGCCCATATGGTTATTGGGAACGTGTTGGAGCCTCGTGTGATGGCAAACAGTTTAGACCTGAGCGCCGTTTTGGTGTTGATCTCCCTTATTTTCTGGGGATGGTTGTGGGGGATTGGCGGCATGATTTTGGCTGTTCCATTGACGGCGACCATCAAAATCATCTTCGAAAACATAGCCCCTTTGCACCCGCTTTCAGTCTTGATGAGCGGTGAGATACCCTTAAAAGAAGAAGTGATGGACAAGATCGAAGAGCAACTCGAACCCGTTGATCTTGCACAAAAATAGCCGTCTTATGGCTTCTTATTCTTTCGTTGGGGTATGAGTTTGGCTTAGACGTTAAACAAAAAGTGGATTACATCTCCATCTTGAACCACGTATTCTTTGCCTTCGGAACGGAGAAGACCTGCTTGCCGTGCGGCAGACTCTGAACCAAGACGCACATAGTCCTCGTATTTGATCGTTTCTGCACGGATAAAGCCGCGCTCAAAGTCCGAGTGGATGACACCTGCGGCACCAGGTGCTTTTGTACCACGGGTGATAGTCCATGCCCGCACTTCTTTTACCCCGGCTGTGATGTAGGTAATCAAGCCCAATAAATGATAGGCAACCTTTATGAGGCGTTCTAAACCACTGTTTTCCAAGCCCATGTCTTCAAGAAACATTTGTTTCTCGTCTGCATCCAATTGGGTCAATTGGGATTCGATTTCTGCTGATACGACCACCACCTCCGAGCCTTCCGTTTGTGCCCAAGTTGTTACTTGCTCAACATAGGAATTACCCGTCAATATCTCCGATTCAGCCACATTTGCGGCATAAAGAATGGGCTTTGAGGACAACAAAAAGAAGCTATCCAAGAGTTCTTTTTCGTGTTCTCCGGCCAAACTCATTGTCCGGACGGATTTTTCGTCTAACAAATGTGCTTGAACCCGTTTTAACAAGTCTAACTCTTGTGCGGCTTTTTTATCTCCGGCTTTTACCGCTCGCTGTACCCGATCTATGCGCCGTTCTACGCTGTCTAAGTCTTTAAGAATCAACTCCAAACTAATAACGCCCATATCGCGTGTGGGGTTAACCGAGCCATTCACATGTACAATATTGGGGTCATCAAAACAGCGTACCACTTGGATGATGGCATCTACTTCGCGGATGTGAGATAAAAACTGGTTGCCCAAGCCCTCTCCCTTAGAGGCTCCCTCTACCAATCCGGCAATGTCCACAAATTCAATGGTGGCAGGAATCACTTTTTGGGCGTTGACTAATTTCTCCAACACCTGCAAACGCGCATCGGGAACGGCTACAATACCTACATTGGGTTCTATTGTTGCAAAGGGGTAGTTGGCAGCCAAAGCCGCTTGTTGGGAAGTAAGTGCATTAAAAAGAGTAGATTTTCCAACATTCGGAAGCCCTACTATGCCACAACGTAATGCCATTGGTGTATTATGGGGTTAATTATTTTTAACAAGCCTATTAATATACTCGGTCTGGATAAGACCCGCGTGAAATTTCTTGCGAACATCGTTTCTGAATCCGCTTTTTTTATCCTAAATTCAGCCAATACAAGACCTGAAGTTGGAAGTCCTTTTAACGAATGATAAATTGGATATGAAAAAAACACTCTTTCTCTTTATGTTGGTGGTTTTTGTACTACCAGAGCTTGGTATCGCACAAGCCAGCAATAACAATGCGTACAGTCCGCGCCGTGTTTTTCCCCGAAGTTTACAGTTTGGTTTAGGTGTTCTCCCCGGATTAGGTGCTCAGGCTGGGATTGTGCTTCCTTACGAGATCGTAACCGCCGAAGCAATGGCACAACTTAATTTTACCCCGCCCTATCGCAACAAGGAAACGGCGTTTCATCTTTCTGCCTCGGTGGGGGGAGCCATCAGGGTTTTAAGCCTCATCAACCAAGTAAACGAACCCATTAACCAGAACTTGGACATAGATGTAGGCTTTAGGGTTGGGCCGCAACTTAAAATTCCGGCAGAACTAAAATTGAAAGTGGAGCCTTTCTTGCGTGCGGTTACAAGGCTCAGTAGTGGTAACCAAGCCTATTTTGAGGCAGGTACCAACGAGCCATATTTGCGCATTGGGATGTGGGTACAACTCAATTAAAAAATAACGTTGCGTTTAAAATAACGTTATTTTTAAAATAACGTTGCGTTTAGCCTGTTCCGAATAGAGCAGGCTTTTTTGTTGTTATGTGCTTTAGGCAAATAAACGTTCTTGGTTCGGGACAGTGATGATTTCCCTGTCAGGAAGTCGAATAGCCGAAAGGGTTCCGAATTGTGGGATGTAATTAAACACGCATCCCGTATCTATACAAATCAGATTTGTTTGCATCAGGACGTGGGGTTGTGGGGTATGTCCACAAATAACGGTTTTTTCCCACTCGTTAAAATCCGTTCGGAGGTGGCTACGCTCCCAAAGAAAAACCTCCTGATCAAAGAGGGTGAGGTTTTGTTGAACCGTAAAGCGGGGTTTAAGCCCTCCATGCACAAATAAAAAATCTTCGGCTTCGTAGTAAAAAAGGGTGTCTTGAATAAATCGAACGTGCTCATCTGGAACATTGTCAAAACCAGCACGGCGATAGCTGTCCATCGTATCTCTTCCACCATTAGACAGCCAAAGCGCTTCCATACCACCATTAAGCATATCCAAAAGCATTTGCTCATGGTTGCCACGCAAAAAAACGCAAGTTTGTGATTTGCGATATTCCAACAAAAAATCTATAACGCCTTTCGAGTCCGGGCCTCGGTCTATATAATCCCCAATAAAAACCAAGATATCGTCCTCGTTGGGCGCTACCTCTTTTAGTAGGGCTTCTAAAGTAACTCGACAGCCGTGAATATCACCGATTGCAACGAAACCCATTCTATTATTCGCCTTTCGGGTGAGTCTGAAACAGTTTAACGGAAAACCAATATACTTCTAAACAAGCGCAGAAAGACAATGCACGCCACTTTTTATTCCGATTCTCGAACAACCGTTTTCTGGCGGACGGGATTTGCGGTGGAGATGTCCACAAGGCCGCGACCAGTTTTGCTAATCTTGCCAGCCTTGGTCAGTTCACCTAAAATAGCATCGAGAATTCCATTAATAAACTTGCCACTTTGTGCCGTACTGTACTCTTTAGCCACTTCGATACATTCATTAATGGTTACTTTGGGTGGAATATCGGGGAATCCGAGTAACTCCGTAATCGCAATTCGCATCAATATCCGATCTATTAATGCAATACGGCGTAGTTCCCAATTCCTCGTATGCAGTTTGATAATCTCGTTGGTCTCTGATGACTGGTTAATCGTTTGGAGGAACAAACTCGTGGCGAAGGCATGTGCAGCCGGATCCAGCTCTCGTTTGAGTACCGTCCGAATGATTTCTTGTGCATCAGATCCGCTTAGTTCATAGGCATAAAGGGCTTGCATAACCCGTTCCCGTGCTTGTCGTCTGGTACTCATGCTACAATTATTCAATGAATGTATGGATGTTTTCCAAATTGGAAACTACGATTTATGGCATGAAGGGATGATGGAAAATGCTTGGGTAGCGGGTTATATACCCTAAAATTTAGGTGTCTATGCAGAAAATCCGCATATAAATCTCATATTCGTTATGGTTGTTGACCAATCGCTTTTTGCCCGCTGGCGGTCTTTCCCCATGCTTATTGCCGTTATTTTGATGGGCTTGGGCATTGTAGTTTCGCCCTTGGTTTCGGTTTATGGGTGGTTTGTGGCGACAGCAAGCGCAATCCTATGGATTTTTGCAGCAGCCTTTTGGCCAGAAAAGAAGTTCGTAACCTTAAGGCCGCTAAGTCGTGCAATCGGGATTGCGGTATTGTGGTTTGTCTTTGGTGGTTTTAGGATGGGGGTAGAAATTTTTTTGCCGTACAATGAGGTTTCGCAGTTCATCCCCGAAACCAAAGATGCCCATCCAACCCTTCTGCTTGGGACGGTTAACGACTTCCCAAGCCCGTATCGTAGTGGTATTAAATTTACTGTGGAAGCAAATTATCTTGAGCGGGATGGACGTCAAACACCTACTTCAGGAAAAGTTTTGGTTTACCTCCGTATAGAACCCGGAATGGGGCATCCTAAGCTAAAATGGGGGGATCACGTCCAGGTCGCCGGTAGAATGGAAGCCCCCAGACCCAAGCGCAATCCCGCCGATTTTGACTTCGCCAATTATCTTAAATACAAAGGGATTCGGACGGTATTATATGTCCGTGAAGCACAAACCCTTTCCGTGTCCTCCGCTTCCACCTCGTGGCTACATCGCTCCGTTAACTTTCTTCGTGATAACATCCATCATACCATTACACACTTTGCGCCCAATGAGGAAACGGCAGCAATGCAACGTGCTTTGTTGATAGGCGATCGTACAGGGCTTCCGGAGCAGCTAAAACAAGCTTTTAATAATACGGGACTTACCCACTTGCTTGCTGTTTCGGGTTTACATGTCTTGTTGATTGGGATGGTACTCTTTAACCTCCTGCGTCCTTTGCTCGGACGTATTCCCGGTCTAAGTTGGACCAGCATTGAAGTGATCCGTAGTTTGGCTACGTTCATCGTTTTAATGTTTTTCTTGTGGATTACGGGAGGTAGTCCCTCGGTGGTGCGTGCTGTTGTTATGGCAGCCGTTTTCTTGACAGGAACACTTTTACAACGCGAGACATCGGGCTTAAACAGTTTAGGCGTAGCCATGTTTGTCTTGCTTCTTTTACAACCCGAAAATTTGTACGATATTGGTTTTCAGCTCTCTTGTGCGGCAGTTGCGGGCATCGTATTGTTTCAGTTGGCCATCACCGAGTGGGCCAAACGCTTTCCCTTACAAAATAGTTGGTTAAACGGCCTCGTCCAGTCCTTAGGCGTTTCGTTGGCCGCAACAGCTACTACGGCTCCGATCTTGCTCTTCCACTTTGGCCAAGTTTCCTTGGCGGGTTTGTGGCTTAATCTTTTAGCGATCCCACTCTCCAATCTGGCCATTTTGTCGGTTTTGCTTATGGTTGCCTTTCATCCGGTATCCTTTTTTATTGCAAAAGGCTTTGCTACGACGGCAAATATGTTCACCGATTTGTTTACGTCCTTTGTGTCGGTGAGTGATCGTCTTTTTGGAGGCTTACAGATTCAATATTTTTTGACCGACTTTTTGTTTGTTATTAGTTTTGTTCTGATCCTATTAATGCTTGTCCAATGGTCCTTTCCTCGGATACGCTACCGTGCTGCCATTGTGTCAAGTTTTTTTGCTTTATTAGGCGTCGCAATCCCTCGTATTTCCTCTGGGATAAACCCACAACTAACCATTACCTTTTTTGATGTTGGTCAGGGGGATGCAGCCTTGATAACTTTTCCGAATGGGCGTAATCTGCTCATAGATGCAGGAGACCGAAATGAATTTTATGATGCAGGGTCAAACACCATTCTGCCGCACCTCAGACGGTTTAACCAGAAAAGAATAGATGCCGTTCTGATCTCGCATCCGCATCAAGATCATATGGGCGGCTTATTCACCTTGTTGCAGGAAGTAGAGATCGGTCATGTTTTTACCAATCAACAACCCTGCAGGAGCGAAATCTGTCAGAAAGTAGATTCTCTTGCAAGTGTGCGCCAAGTCCCAATTTCGGGCGTACAAAAAGGGATGGCCCTAAAAATGGACAACACCGTTCAAGTAGAAGTGCTCTCACCAGCATTTAAGCCACTTGCTCACCAAGATGTCAATAGCCACTCTGTGGTGTTACGCATACAGTATGGCCGACATCAATTTCTTTTTATGGGGGATGGTACTGCATTTACCGAGCAAGAATTGTTACGCTCAAGTGGGGTTGAGTTGGCTGCTGACGTCGTTAAGGTTGGGCATCATGGTTCTGCAACAAGTAGCACGCCCGAATTTATCAAACAGGTAGTACGTCGGAAGACAAAAGCTGTTGTGAGTGTTGCAGAAAGAAATGTTTATGGTCTTCCGAATGAGGGCGTTCTGGGAAGATGGCGATATTTCGGAGCGGATGTTTTGGAAACCCGTTCAGAAGGTGCAATTGTGTTTACATCCGATTCGCAAAGCCTCTCGCGTGTCCATTGGCGATAGCTGATCCGAACTGTCTAAGGTGAAATCCGAGTTTTAAGTTTGGCTCAATTATGATTTCAAGTTGTTACTACTGTTCTGACGTTTTAGTTTTTGTATTTAAATTGGTATCTTGAGACATTTCCACTTTAAACACAAAATGTGATGAGCAAACCTTATAAAAAGATCAAATTAACAGACAACGATGCTGTTGTGATTTCTGTGGTTCTGACTTTCTTCCAAACCGTTGAAGCAAATTCCACTTTGGCGATTTCCGACAAAAAAACGTGTGTGATGGTATTTTGAAGAAACACAGTTTCAAGTTCCTATGTCCCAATTTCTTGATGATACAATTTGAAAAGTGAGGAAGTGTCTAAAAATGTCTTCATCGCGTCTCATCTCTTTCTTCAATTACGGCATCACTAAATGACCCATTGAACGATTCGAGTTGCTTACGGCTTTTTGCGAAAGAAAAATCGGATAATGTCAAGCTGCTTCGTTGCCCCAAGATACGCACGCCGCACGCGCTTCGCCAAACGCGACGATGCCAAGAACGCAAAACGGCAACCATGATGCGTGGCTGCCGTTATGTGTTCGTAGTGTCGTTGTTGTTTTAAGCTAAATTTTCAAGATCGTCTAAATCCTTTCTGCGTCCGCTTGCCTTTTTATTGATCAGTAAATCCTCAAAACCGATGAAATGGAAAGGAATATCCTCTATCATGAGTGTTTTTCGATTTTGACGGCATATCTCAAAATTTAAATTTCCAGATATGCTCCCCATGACATCAATACGAAAAGGTGGATAACCCATTTGTAGTACATTATCTGGATTTTGAAAGTCCGCGATAGTCAATCCATAAGATGAGAACCCAAACGCTTCTACCGTTTTTAGAACCTTATGAGCATTTTCGGGTGTGGCATTGACCCAAATATCTAAGTCGCCTGTAAAACGTGGGTGCCCATGAATGGTAACGGCATATCCACCAACGATCAAGTATTCAACTTGATTTTCGTTTAACAATGCGATAAACTCTTTGAAATCCTTGTCCATGTCCGATAAGGCTTAGATAGCGTTGGCGTAGAATATGAAGTGCCTCTAAACGAGCTTCTGCTGTTTGCTTTTTCCAATAATCAAAATCGGATGGTTGTTGATGAAGCGGCACGATACGAAGTTCTTTTTTCATGGTTTATTTTGCGATTGCCCGTTTTATGAATGATTTTCATAGAGCAGATACATGAAGAAAAGCGAGAATATGGTATATAAAAAGACAGTCGGGGAGAAACCATGTTCTCTCGGTCTGATATAAAGACAGACCTCTCAACTGTTGCACAAATATACTATTCCGCATTGGAAAAAGCAACTGCTTTGCCCTCTGTTGCCTCGCTACCACGAGATACGCACACAATACACGCCTACCAAATGCAACGACGCGGCAACATGAAAAACGGCAACCATGATGCGTGGCTGCCGTTTTGTATGTTGGAAAATTTCAAAAATACAAGTATGCTAATTAGCATAAGAATTCAAAACCTTTTGAGCAAAATGTAGCCATAACACCAATAGTAAAAAAAATTTCGTATAACGATACTCTTTAACTAACGGCTTAATAGATCTACCCTCTAACAAATCGTCATTAATTTTTGAATCAAGGTCAGTTTTCTTAAGCAGGATACGGAATAATTCAAAAGTAATGGCTATTAATATTAATATCCATAAGACTTCGAAAAAGGGTTGTAATATTGACATCTTGTTGATATTTTAAAATTAAACATTACCACCAATTCATACAATCACCAAAGGTATAAGTTGCTGCTGCAACTGCAATAACACCTCCTGCTCTTTTAAGAACCACTTTAACAGTACCTGCTAAAGTAGCGCTAGTAATGCTGCCACTTGCATATGATGCTGCCAATTCTTTGAGATAATGAATGCCTGCAAAGTCCAAAAGAGTGTCAACTAAACAGTGTAATACATCGGGAGCTGCAACAGCTAAATTACTTTCAACAGAGTTTGATGTTTGAGGTGAACAAGCACAATCTCCCATAATTGAATAAACTTCTGCTATAGTAGATGGTTTTAATTCGCTTATTTGATTATTACTTGATCGAGTGGTTTCTTTATGCAATTCCAAGCCAAACATAATCATACCAAAAGGAATAAGGTCTGGATCCTTTAATCCTTTCGGAAAATATTCTTTTGGGTCCAAGTTTAAAGAACTTAAGAATGAAATGGTAGCAATAGCAAGAGGCTCAATTGTTTGCTCTGAAACTTCATTCAGCTTGGCTGTTTTTTGAAGTTCGGTTTGGGTTTCGTCTTTTTGTAAAACCTCATTTAAAGTTAGACTTGTTCGTTTTAAAGTATTTGCATAATTGACTATGGTTGTGTTAATATCTTCTTTCTGCTGAATTTGTGCATTTTGTTCCTGAACAGAAACCGTTTGATCACAAGCGGACAAAAATAATACTATAAACAAGGCACTCATAAATTTCACATGAGACCACCAATATAGTTTGTTATTCATAAGGCTCCTCTCTTTAGGGAATAATGGTTGTGAGTATTAAATTACTTTAAACTAGTTGCGTATAAAATAATTCAATCATAAAGAAATTTTCCTCTTGAATCTACCTTTATTCAACCCTATCTTTCAACCAATCTACAAACACTTTTAATCTACTATTGACAACCAATATGTTAAACATTGATTTGGAGAAAATCCGCACCATACGCGATGCCAAAGGCTTTTCCTAAGAATACATGGCAGATCAATTAGGGATTAGCAAGACAGCTTACGGAAAGATAGAGCGCGGCGAAACCAAAGCAAGTTTACACCGATTAGAGCAAATCGCAAGCGCCTTAGAGTTGTCATTAGAAGAGTTATTGAGTGGTCAAGTCGTTATTTACAACAGCCAAAATAAGGTCAGTTCCAATTTTCAGACATTTCAATCAAACGACCAAGAAATCATCGTTTTACAACAGAAAATTGCACACCTTGAAGAGAAAGTAGCGCTTTTGATGCGCGAAAATGAGTTGCAACGTCGGGTGATAGATGGCTTTTTGCCGCCACATGCAAGCAATCGTCCTTAACGACTTGTTTCTTTCACTGACAAAGCCCCACGGATTGGCCAAATCTGGCAAGGTTCATCGCGCACGAAAACGTAAACTGGCAACCAAGAGAAGTAGTTGCCAGTTTATCTGTATTTATTTTCTTATCGTTTCAAAAGCTTAAATCCGATCTCGCGGCCTTGTCCTTTGAACATAGCCAGATTGATCCAGAGTTGTACAAAGCCCGCAGTGTAATCGAACATAGTTTTGCGTGGTTAGATGGATTCAAAAACGTGTTACTCCGCTTTGAAACCAAAGCTCAACATTGGTTTACATGGTTACAGATCGCCTCTTTTGTAATTTTCGCTCGAAAAATACACGCTAAAACTAAACTCTAGACAACTTCGTAAAAAGGTTCTACCAAAAGCGCTACCGATGGATTAAATTGTATTGCTTTTTTACTCACTCCAAGCGCAAATATTCGATGAATCACAACATCTCAGGAACACCAAAGCCACCCTATTATGCCGTTATTTTTACGAACAGTCTAAAGGCGAAGCCACAGGGCTACGAGGAAACCGCCCAACGAATGTTGTCCCTTGCCCAAAATCAAGTCGGTTTTTTAGGAATAGAATCGGTACGAGACGGGTTGGGTATCTCGGTTTCCTACTGGGAAAGTTTGGACGCGATCCGTGCATGGAAAACACAAACGGAGCATATGCTTGCACAAGAAAAAGGCCGTAGCGACTGGTATGCCGCCTACAAAGTCCGTATCTGCCTTGTTGAACGAGATTATGGGTTTGGCTTGGATGATCCCTCCGATGTATGATGCTCCTGAAAAAAACGGACTCCTTGCCGAAAGCCCGTAGAAAGGTCTTGGTTAAACGCCTCCTGAAGAAACGTGGGGCGGATGTTGTGGTGGTGGAAAGAATCAAAAGAGATATAAGCAGCCTTCTCCAAAACCTGTTTTTGCAATTCGGGGTCATAGCCTGTCTTTAGTTCGCCGCCCACCTTTTCGCATAAGAAATAATACTCCAACGCATGAAATGGCTTGTTGATAAACTCGGAAATATAAAGGAGTTTTTCCACCGAGACGTGTAAGCCGGTTTCTTCTTTTATCTCGCGCTTTAGCGCAACTTCCAGCGTTTCCCCAAATTCTACGCCCCCACCCGGCGGCATCCAAAAAGGATTTTCATACAAATCACGAAAGGACACCATCAAAAGCGAAGAGGGGTGGTTTGGCGGATCAAGGATGAGGCCACACACCCGAACGCGAATTCGGTGGCCGTACTTTGTAATAATCTCGGAACGGGGCATGAGGGGCTGTTTTTTGTCTTGGAATATACGCAAAAGCTGCCGCTCGTAACGTCACTGCTCATTCAACGGCAACTTCTCCATAACGTCGTCTAACGCTGTTGCTTTTTGGGATGGTAAAAAAGGCTGTTCGTAAACACCGAAAAGCATTCTTATTTCCTCCAAACAGATCCACAAATGCTGCTAATTTTAGAATGATGTCATTATCAGAAGACGCACTCATGTGTCTGCCGTCTCCACAAGATCGCACCCCATAACCTGATCGAGATATTCTACTTTAGATTCGTCCACGAGTGACGAAACGGTAAACTCCAAACGCTTAGCAAGAAGCCACGCCATTTCCATAACACCACCCGGAGACTCGGTGATTTCATCCTCCCACCATGCAGGCAAGATTCGGGTGCGAATAAAGGATTTTGGATAACCGATCTCCGCCAGTTTATTATAGATTTGATTTGCAGTTGTCATCGCCCCCTCCCTGTTTATGCCGGTAAAAGAGATTTTTATATACAAAATCCCGCAGCCTAATCCCAAAAACCACTTCAAAAGCCTTGTGCAACAAGTCCCATTCGTTTTTTTGGGCAAAGGCTTGCATTTCATACGCCATATCCCGATCTTAGCCCTTTACCTTCAATTCACATATTCATAACACTGTGTAGCAGATGACAACAGCGATTGAATCTAGCGCCGGAACCGCTTCCAATGGCGTTTATACCGTAAAAAATTATATCGGTGGGCAATTTGTAAATGGGACGAAACGGTCTTTAGACATCTTTTCGCCGATAGATGGCACTAAGTTGGGGCAAGTACCGCTTTCCACTTCTGTAGAATTAGATGCGGCAGTAGCAGCGGCAAAAGCGGCCTTTCCGGAATGGAGTGCAAAAACCATAAAAGACCGTGTACAGGTTTTTTACCGTTATCGGGCACTGTTGGAAGAACACATGGCGGAACTCTCGTCACTGATCCAATTGGAGAACGGGAAAACGTTTGAGGAAGCCCGCGCCGAGATCGAAAAAAGCATGGAACTCACCGAATTTGCCTGCTCACTTCCACAAATGGTGGCAGGGGAAATTATGGAGGTGAGCCGAGGCGTAGAATGTAGGATTGATCAAAAGCCTTTGGGCGTAGTTGCTTCCATTGCGCCCTTCAATTTCCCACATATGGTTCCGCATTGGACGATACCCAATGCCTTGGTCTTGGGCAATTGCATGATTTTTAAGCCCTCGGAGGTGGTTCCTATTACGGCCAACCGCATTGCCGAGATGCTGAAAGAAGCGGGATTGCCAGATGGCGTATTTAATGTGGTCAATGGCGACCGCGAAATTGTAGAAGCCATCTGCGACCACAAAGGCATAGAGGCCGTCTCGTTTGTGGGTTCTACCCGCATTGCCAAGGTGGTGTATCGGCGGGCAACAAACAACCTAAAGCGCGCACTCGCTTTGGGCGGAGCCAAAAACCACCTGATTGTAATGCCAGATGCCCACCCCGATATGACTGCAAGTAACGTAACAGCCTCTATGTCTGGCTGTGCCGGCCAGCGGTGTATGGCAGCCTCGGCGATGGTGGGCGTGGGAGACATCGAGCATATCATTGAGCGTATTTGCGACGAAGCGCGGAAGGTGGTTCCAGGGGAAAATCTCGGCTCTGTCATCAGTCTGGCCGCAAAGGAACGAATTGAACGCTACATTACCGAAGCAGAGGCCGCTGGAGCCAAAGTTTTGGTGGATGGCCGCAATGCCGTTGTTCGGGGTAAAGAAGGCGGTTTTTATGTGGCTCCTACCGTAATAGACCACGTAACGCCCGAAATGGCGATTGCGCAAGAAGAGGTTTTTGGGCCAGTCTTGGCCATTATGCGCTCCAGTTCCTTAGACGATGCGTTGGCGATTGAAAACGGATCGGACTATGGGAATGCGGCAGCCGTCTTTACACAAAGTGGTGGCATTGCTCGTCGGGTGATGGAGCAGGCCAGCGCCGGAATGATTGGCATTAACATTGGCGTACCTGTTCCCCGCGAACCGTTCTCCTTTGGGGGATGGAACGAGTCTAAGTTTGGCGTGGGCGATATTACAGGCGTCAGTTCTATTGAGTTCTGGACACAGCGCAAAAAAACATCTATTAAATGGAATCCCGAATCACGTACTAATTGGATGAGTTGATGGCAAACGCACAAGAAATCTTACACAATAACCTGAATTACACCCTCTTTTCGTGGTCTAAGCAATCTGGTCTGAACCCGCTTAACATCCAATCGGCGAAAGGAGTTTACCTTTATACCCGTGAGGGCAAGCGCTACATAGACTTCTCCTCCCAACTGATGAACATGAACATCGGACATGGACATCCGCGAGTAAAAGAGGCGGTGATTCGCCAAATGGACGAGGTGGCTTTTGTACATCCGGGCATGGTCACTGAAGCACGCGGGAAATTAGGTAAAAAATTAGCCGAGATTACCCCCGGCAATCTCCGAAAAGTACTGTTCACCAATGCCGGCGCCGAGTCTATCGAGAATGCCATTAAGTTTGCAAGACTCTATACCGGACGCTACAAAGTGGTAACGCTCTACCAAAGCTATCATGGAGCATCATATGGGGCGCTTTCGGCGGGTGGTGACCCACGCGGCATTCCACATGACCAACAAGGCGTACCGAACATCATTCATGCAGAGAATCCATATTTTTACCGCTGCCCGTGGCACAGCGAAACGCCGGAAGAATGTGCCCAACGTGCCGCCGATCATATGGAGCGCCTAATCCAATATGAAGGCCCAAACCAAATAGCGGCTGTTTTGTTGGAGGGCGAAAGTGGAACCAGTGGTTGCATCAAATATCCCGCCGGATACATCCGTAAAATCCGCGAAATCACCGCCAAATATGGCATTTTATTGATTGCAGACGAGGTGATGAGTGGTTTTGGGCGTACCGGAAAATGGTTCGGGATGGATCACCACGAGGTCGTGCCAGACATCATGTGTTTTGCCAAAGGACTTACTTGTGGGTACGTACCACTTGGCGGGATGATGGTAACGGAAGAATTGGCCAATGCCTTTAACGATCGTCCATTGCCACTTGGACTTACCTATTCTGCCCATGCGGTTGCTTGTGCCACTGCAAATGAAGTCCTTTCGATTTACGAAGACGAAAACTTGATCGAAAATGCGGCACAAATGGGTCGGTACATCGAGGCTCAAGTAGCCAAATTAAAAGAAAAGCACCCTTCGATCGGAGATTTCCGAAACACAGGATTGCTGGGATGCATCGAATTGGTCAAAAACCGCGAGACCAAAGAACCCATGGCGCCCTTTAATGCCAATGCTTCCGAAATGGCGGTGATGAATAAAGTTGCGGCCAAATTGGGCGAATTGGGGCTATTTACCTTTGTGCGCTGGGGATACATTTTTACGGCTCCACCACTTTGTGTAACCGAAGCCCAAATAGACGAAGGCTTAGACATCATTTCTAAAGCCATCTCGATCGCTGACGAACACTGTAATTAATCCGTAAAGGGGCACTTCATTGGATGAATCCATAGTAGAAAGCCCCTTTTCTCTTTTCTATAATCCCTGTTTCTATGTCGCTCCCGTCAGATGTCTTATCGTCGCCGCTTTATAGCGAAGACCTTGCACCCGTCCCGCCGGAAAAACGAACTTGGCAAAAGTGGGATTTGGCCGCACTCTGGGTGGGCATGGCCGTTTGTATCCCTACCTATTTACTGGCTTCTTATATGATGCGGGCTGGTCTTAGTTGGCAAATGTCATTGTTTATTATTGGGTTAGCAAACTTAGTTATTACCATTCCAATGGCTCTGAATGGTGATGCGGGTGTGCGATATGGCATCCCATTTCCGGTGATTGGTCGGGCGGCATTTGGTACAAAGGGTATTCATTTAGCCGCGTTGGTGCGGGGGTTTGTGGCCTGTGGTTGGTTTGGTGTCCAAACGTGGATCGGTGGACTTGCCTTTTATTCGATTTGGAATGTGCTGACGGGAAGCGTGGGTACGCCGGAGCTTTCGTTTGGGAAATTTGTGGCGTTTGCGCTCTTTTGGGTGGTGAATATTTACTTCATCTGGCGTGGGACGGAGAGCATCAAGTGGTTAGAAGACTTCTCTGCGCCCATTTTGATCGTGATTGGTTTGGTTTTCATTTTTTGGGGCTATCAACAAGGCGGCTCCATGTCCAACGTCCTGCGGGTGAGCGAGCAAATGCAGCAACCCACTGCGGCCTGGACGAAAAAAGCCATTTCATCGGCCTCCGACGCGGAATTGGTCTTGATACTCCATCCTTTGGAACGTGTTGATGGAACACGCAAGGCAAGGGATTATCGGGTAATGAGGGCAAATGACACCCCTTTGGCGTGGCAACCAATCCCGCAAAATGCGACAATAACACTTCCGCGTGAATGGCGAGCAGCCACTAACGAACCCAACATAAAGGTCCAATTCCGCAGTGACAATAGCCAAACCTCGTCGTGGATTACAGCCTTGCAAGAAAAGCCCGATGCAAGTGTTCCCTTCTGGCAATACGTACTTTGGTTTACGGCAATGGTGGGTTTTTGGGCTACCATGTCCATAAGCATCTCGGACATTACCCGTTTCGCCAAAAGCCAAAAAGACCAAGTTTTAGGGCAATTTATCGGTCTGCCCGGAACCATGATTTTTTACTCCTTTGTGGGCATTTTTGTAACCGCCGCCGCACTCATTGCTTTTGAGGAGGTCCTTGTGAGCGAAGATGCGCCTTGGGATCCTGTCTCGCTGGTAGCCAAGTTCCAAAATCCGGTTGTGGTGGTTTTCGCGCAAGTGGCCATGTTGATCGCCACCCTAAGTACCAATATCGCCGCCAATGTTATTGCACCAGCAAATGCCATTTCTAACCTCTTCCCGCAAAAAATCAGTTTTCGTATGGGTGGTGTTTTGGCCGGATTACTGGGTGTAGCCTTGTGCCCATGGTGGTTGATGGATCAAATCAGCTCCATTTTGGTGTTCGTGAGTGGGCTTTTGGGACCAGTTCTCGGCATTTTGCTCTGCGACTATTTTGTGATTCGAAAAAAACAACTCGCACTTGCAGACCTTTACCGCGTGGACGGACAGTATGCCTACGGTGGCTCCGGTATTAACTCGGCAGCAATTATTGCACTTTTGGCCGGTATTTTAGTAGCGCTTTCAGGGTATTGGATTCCGGCATTGGACTTCCTCTATACACTTTCGTGGTTCTCTGGATTTATAGTGGCCTTTGGCGTGTATTATGCCATGATGAGAAACCGGAGCTAAGCATTTTTTTCCATTTTAACTTATTGAACCATGTCTATCCTTATTCAAAACGGTACTATCGTAACAACCGATGCGGTTTATCATGCCGATATTTTGGTGGAAGGTGAGACGATCTCGGCGATTGGCCATCATTTAAAAGCATCGCCAGATCGTGTTCTGGACGCGACCGGACTATTGGTCATGCCCGGCGGAATTGACCCACACGTACATTTGGACATGCCTTTTATGGGTACTTTCTCCAGCGACGACTACACAACCGGAACCACGGCTGCACTGCATGGCGGAACCACAATGGTGATTGATTTTGTGCTTCAGACGCAAGGCAAGCCACTCCGCCACGCCCTTGAAGCATGGCAAGGACGCGCCGCCGGAAAAGCATGTTGCGACTATAGCTTCCATATGGCCGTCACCGATTTTAACGACGAGACCCGCAAGGAAATTCGGGAAATGGTGGAAGACGAGGGTGTTACCTCTTTCAAAACGTTTATGGCCTACAAAGGCGCCTTGATGATAGACGATCGGCAGATGGTGGGCTTGATGAATGAGGTGAAAGCACAAGGCGGAATGGTAACAGTCCATGCCACCAATGGCGATTTGATAGACTTCTTAGTCGCAAAATTCCGTGCAGAGGGCAAACGAGCGCCATTATACCACTATTTGTCTCAGCCCGAAATCACGGAGGCGGAGGCTTCGGGACGTTTTGCAGACTTGGCAGATTATACGGGCGTTCCAGCCTATATTGTTCACATGACCTGCGAGGGCGCACTGAATCAGGTACGGCGGGCTGCACATCGAAACCAAAAGGTTTATGCCGAAACCTGCATCCAGTATTTGGTATTAGACGCTTCATTGTATGAGCAAGATTTTGACGGCGCAAAATGGGTGATGAGTCCGCCGCTCCGCGAGAAAAAAGACCAAGCAGCACTTTGGGCGGGCATCAATCAAGGAACCGTACAAGTTGTTGCTACCGATCATTGCCCGTTTAGTTGGGCGCAAAAACAAATGGGCCTCGAAGACTTCTCCAAAATCCCCAATGGTCATCCTGCCATCGAACATCGGATGGAATTGCTGTTCTCGGAAGGTGTAAACAAAGGCCGGATTTCTCTCCATAAATTTGTGGAGGTAACTTCTACGAATGCGGCCAAAATCTTCGGCATGTTCCCCAAAAAAGGAAATATTGCCATTGGTACAGATGCCGACCTCCTGCTGTTTGACCCGAACGAAGTCCATACCCTTTCTGCACAAACTCACCACATGAACACCGATTATTCGGCTTACGAAGGTATGGAGGTGAAAGGAAAAACCAAAACGGTACTTATGCGGGGCGAGGTCGCCATCGAGAATGGGGAGCGTAAGGTCGCTCCCGGATACGGTCAATTTGTAAAACGAAATAAAGTAAGTGGTATTATCTAACCGCCTATCACCTTTTCTAACCTATAAAAAAACAAGAACATGCCAAGAAAAATAAAATCCGGCCTCATACAAATGAGTTTGCCCATGACGGAGGGTGAAGGCTCCATTTCCGAAATTATGGAAGCGATGGTGTCCAAACATATCCCATACATCGAGAAGGCTGGCGAGCAAGGCGTTCAGATTTTATGCCTTCAGGAGATTTTTAACACGCCCTATTTTTGTCCGGGCCAAGATAGTAAATGGTATGCCTCGGCGGAGTCTGTTCCCGGCCCGACGGTAGAGCGGATGCAGGAATATGCCCGAAAATACCAAATGGTGATCATCGTCCCGATTTATGAGCGGGAACAAGCTGGTTTTCTCTACAATACGGCAGCGGTTATTGATGCCGATGGTAGCTACTTGGGCAAATACCGCAAAAACCACATTCCGCATACCTCCGGTTTTTGGGAAAAATACTTCTTCCGTCCGGGCAATTTGGGATATCCGGTTTTTCAGACCGCCTATTGCAAAGTAGGTGTATATATCTGCTACGACCGCCACTTCCCGGAGGGCGCACGCGCACTTGGACTAAACGGCGCCGAGATTGTTTATAATCCTTCGGCAACGGTGGCGGGGCTTTCGCAATATCTCTGGAAACTGGAGCAACCCGCTCATGCTGCGGCAAATGGCTATTTTATGGGCTGTATCAACCGTGTTGGCGAGGAAAAACCTTGGAGCATTGGCAAATTTTATGGCTCTTCATACTTTGTGGATCCGCGTGGGCAGATTTTTGCCATTGCCTCCGAAGACCAAGACGAATTGTTGGTGGCAGAATTTGATCTGGATATGATTGAGGAAGTCCGGTCCACATGGCAGTTCTTCCGCGATCGTCGCCCCGACTCCTACGGCCCCTTAGTCGCACCCTGATTTTTTTGTATTGACTTTTTACCCACCGCCGGAGGCTCCAAGGGGTTCCGGCGGCGTTTTCCATCTCCTGAACCCCTGATAAGATGGCCCTTTATCATCCCCCCGCTTCGGAATCTGATTTTGATCGCAATTTTTCACAGCTAAAACCGCTGATGAACGAAACAGAGGCGTATTACGAGAGTGCCCGATGTTTGTTTTGCTATGATGCGCCCTGCGTAAATGCTTGTCCTACGGGCATAGATATTCCACTCTTCATACGGCAAATCAATGCCGGAAACGTAAATGGTGCTGCAAAAACCATCTATGAGTCCAACCCGTTTGGCTATGCGTGCGGAAAAGTTTGCCCCACCGAGGTACTTTGCGAAGGCTCCTGCGTGTATAACCTGCAACAAGTCAAACCCATTGAAATTGGCCGCCTCCAAAGCTATGCAACCGGAGCCACTATCCATCAAGAAAAACAACTATTTGTTTTGCCGCCCTCGAATGGTAAAAAGGTGGCCATTATTGGCGCGGGGCCGGCTGGGCTTTCGTGTGCCTGCGAGCTACGAATGCGCGGTTTTGAAGTGACGGTGTATGAGGCAAAAGAAAAACCTTCCGGCCTAACCGTCTATGGCGTTGCGCCCTACAAGATCACCAACGAAGAGGTGCTGAACGAGATGGCATACCTCGAAAAACAATTTGGTTTTCGGGTACAATACAACCACCGGATCGAAACTCGCGAGCAATTGGCTGATCTGGAGTCTAATTTTGATGCCATTTTTCTGGGAATTGGGCTTGGCGAAACGGCTGAACTGAACATTCCGGGTGAGGATTTGGAGAACTACTTTGGTGCGGTCGAGTTTGTCGCACGCTTGCGCATGAACCACCACAACATTCGTGTTCCGGCGCGGATTGTTGTACTCGGTGGCGGAAATACGGCAATGGATGCCGCCTCGGAGTGTGCCCGAATGGGGGCAGAGGTCGTTACATTGGTATATCGTAGGTCTCCGGAAGAGATGGGGGCCTATCATTTTGAATACGATTTGGTGAAAGGCGCTGGCGTACAAAGTCTTTTTAATGCCACACCCGTAGCAATTTTAGGCGAAAATGGTAGGGTAAATGGCGTGAAATTCCAGAAAACGGAAACGGTGAATGGCAAACGTGAACTTGTACCGGAAAGCGATTTTGTGATAGCAGCGGACTGGGTAATTCGTGCAACAGGCCAAGCACGGCAAACGGGTTTGCTATCTTTAATTCCCGGACTTACAACCGATGCAAAGGGCCGGATTGTGGCAGATAGAACCACCGGACAAACCGGAAACCCAAAATATTTTGCGGGTGGCGATGCCGCAAATGGCGGTAAAGAAGTGGTAAATGCCGCCGCCGAGGGCCGAGACGCCGCCCGAAGCCTTGCCCAATGGCTCTTGTCTTCCTCCTGATTTTTCCAACCGCAAAACAACAATAACATGGCAGATTTATCGGTAAACTTTGCAGGCATCCAGTCACCAAATCCTTTTTGGCTGGCTTCTGCACCGCCCACAAATAGTGGGTATCAGATTATGAAGGCATTCGATGCCGGTTGGGGCGGCGCGGTATGGAAAACACTTGGCATCCCAGTGGTGAATGTTTCCAGTCGCTATGGTTCGGTAAACTACCGTAATAGCCGGATGGTAGGGTTTAATAACATCGAATTGATATCGGATCGTCCGCTTTCGGACAACCTTCGCGAGATCGAAGAGGTTAAAAAACGGTTTCCGCACCATGCCGTCATTGCCTCGTTGATGGTGGGGCCGCGTGAAGAGTGGCACCAAATTGTACGAGATGTGGAAAATGCTGGCGCGGATGGCATAGAACTGAACTTCGGTTGTCCGCATGGGATGTGTGAACGGGGCATGGGTTCGGCGGTAGGACAAGAACCAAAGGTTTTGAAAACCATCGTGGAATGGGTAAAAGAGGTCTCCACTATTCCGGTTATCACCAAATTAACCCCCAACATTACCGACATCACCCAACCAGCCCGTGCAGCAGTAGCCGGCGGAACCGATGCCATTTCACTCATCAACACCATCCAAAGTCTTGTGGGTGTGGATATTGACCGCTTTGTGCCATATCCCATTGTGGACGGTAAAAGTACAAATGGTGGCTATTGCGGCCCCGCCGTCAAGCCCATTGCACTGAACATGACCAAAAATTGCGCCCAAGATGCTGGAGTAGATGTTCCCATTTCTGGCATTGGCGGTATTGAAAACTGGCGAGATGCAGTAGAATTTATTTTGCTTGGCGCCGGAACCGTACAGGTTTGCACCGCCGTTATGCACTTCGGTTTTGGGATCATTCGCGAGATGGTGGCGGGGTTGGCAGGATATATGGACGAGAAAGGATTTGCGACCATCGAGGACTTCCGTGGTAGGGCGTTAGACAATGTACTGAATTGGGAAAACCTGAACATGAAGTACAAAGTGGTCGCCGAGATCAACGAAGAGAAATGCGTGGGCTGCCAATTGTGCTATACCGCTTGCGAGGATGGCGCACACCAAGCCATTAAGCTCGATGCTGGTAGCCGTATTCCGCATATTGTAGAAGAAAACTGCGTCGGGTGTAACCTCTGCTCCTTGGTTTGCCCGGTAGAGTCTTGTATCACGATGGTACGCCGCGACGATGGGACGGAGGAAGTTACATGGGCAGAACGCACCATGGCCGGAGATGTCCCCATTTCGTTCGACGACCCCTTGGCCGGCGGGCTTCATCACTCGGTTCCCGCACCGTCGGAAGCCCTGAACACGCCCGTTCCACGACACTACGGACTTCGATGATTATACCAGCAACAAGATGAATCAAGGGCTTTACGTTATATGCAAGAGCAACAAAGGGCACTATAATCTCAAAAAGACCCGCCCAATACCCACACAAGCCAACGAACCAATATTGCATTTATGACAAAGTGAGCAGAAGGGATAAATTAAAAGCCTATGATTTCAAATGGCTTTAGTACGTGTGGAAACAATAACGCAAGTAAACTTATCCTTAGCCAAGCGCCAAACCGTTATCCCATCCGAATTAGCTTGACCCAGCCGGAACATTCATTTGCTCCGGCTGTTGCAGTTTCGAGCCAACTTTCCTTACACACCTAACCCACAAACGGTATGCCTACCTTTGAATTAACCTCCGAGTATAGACCCATGGGGGATCAGCCAACCGCCATCAAGGAACTTACCGAGGGGATTTTAAGAGGAGACAAACATCAGGTTTTACTGGGCGCTACAGGTACGGGAAAAACGTTTACCGCCTCTAATGTGATTGCGCAGGTCGAGCGGCCAACCTTGGTGATGAGCCACAACAAAACCCTTGCAGCACAGCTTTATGCGGAGTTTAAGTCTTTTTTTCCGAACAATGCCGTAGAATTTTTTATTTCGTACTACGATTATTACCAGCCGGAAGCCTACATCCCTTCATCGGATACATACATTGAAAAGGACTTTGCCATTAATGATGAGATAGACCGCCTCCGATTACGCGCCACCAGTTCGTTGGTATCCGGAAGGCGGGATGTGATTGTTGTTGCAAGCGTATCCGCTATTTACGGGCTTGGCGAGCCGGAAACCTTTGCCGAGATGGTTGCAACCATTAAACGCGGACAACCATTGGAACGGAACGATTTGCTCAAGAAAATGGTCTCGATGCAGTATAACCGGAATGATATTGAATTTAAACGGGGGACGTTTCGGGTGCGGGGAGATGTCGTAGAGGTAATGCCAGCCTATTATGATGACCAAGCATACCGTATCGAATTTTGGGGGAACGAAGTGGAACGGCTGATGCGATTCGATCCATTATCGGGGAAAGCCATCAGCGAAGAGCAGGAATTAACCCTCTATGCAGCCAGTCTTTATGTAACATCTCCGGACTTGTTAGAGAAAGCAATGCAAAGCATCCAAGAGGAATTGACGTGGCGGTTATCTGTGATGCGCAACGAAGGTAAACTCTTGGAAGCCCAACGTTTAGAGCAACGCACTATTTATGACTTGGAAATGCTTCGCGAAGTGGGCTTCTGTAATGGAATAGAAAACTATTCCCGACACCTCACGGGAAGAAATCCGGGCGATCGCCCTTACACCTTGTTAGATTATTTCCCCAAAGACTATCTGCTCATTATAGATGAAAGCCATGTCACCATCCCGCAAATTCGCGGCATGTACAATGGAGACCGTAGCCGAAAACTGAATCTGGTTGAGCATGGTTTCCGATTGCCCTCGGCTTTGGACAACCGCCCGATGAAGTTTGAGGAATTTACGGAGTTGACGAATCAGGTGATGTATGTCTCGGCAACACCTGCGGATTACGAATTAGACCAAGCTGGCGGCGTTTTTGTAGAACAAGTCATTCGACCAACGGGCATTGTGGATCCCCGGATTGAGATTCGACCTATAGAGAACCAAATAGACGATTTGTTAGACGAAATCCATACCCGTGCACAAAAAAATGAACGGGTTTTGGTAACGACCCTCACCAAGCGCATGGCCGAAGACCTCACGGATTACCTAAAATCCTTTGATGTACGGGTGCGGTACATGCACGCCGATATTGACGCCTTGGAGCGCGTGGATATTTTGCGGGATTTACGGCTGGGGGTTTTTGATGTTTTAATCGGTATAAATCTCTTGCGGGAAGGATTAGACCTGCCAGAGGTCTCTTTAGTGGCTATTTTGGATGCAGACAAAGAAGGCTTTTTGCGCTCAGATCGTTCTCTAATCCAAACAGCGGGGCGGGCTGCAAGGAATGCTGATGGCTTGGTAATTCTTTATGCAGACCGTGTAACAGGCTCTATGGCACGAATGATGGAGGAAACCGAGCGCCGGAGAAAGGTGCAAATGACCTATAACGAAGAACACGGTATCACTCCAAGAACCGTCGTTAAATCCTTAGACGATATCCGAAAAGGAACCATCATCGCCGATCATAAACCAGAACAGTCCACAAATGTGTATTCACTTCACCATTATGGCGGGCCAGAGCAACTCCGCATGGTGGCTGATCCCGTCACGCAATACCTGACACCCACCCAGAAACGCGACTTGATGGTACAATTAACCAAAGAAATGCACCAAGCTGCCGAGGACTTGGCCTTTGAACGTGCCGCTGAACTCCGCGATAGTATTGTACAGTTAGAAAAAGAGTTAGAAGAAGCATGAGGCTTGTTTTTTATAGCTCTACAAATGATTGAAAACCCATATCGTACAAGCGTGAACTAAGCCTTGATCTCGGCTTCCGCCATTAATTCGAGGCCATAGTCCCGAATCAATGTAATCACCTCGATTGCACGTTTACCTTTGGGGGTAAGCCGATATTCTACACGGGGCGGAACTTCGGGAAAAACCTCGCGCTGGAGAAATCCATCTTCCTCCAATTCCCGCAACTGTGTTGTTAGCATTTTTTGGCTAATGTGCGGGATGTCTTTATGCAATTCACTGTATCGCATCACCCTGTTTTGGAGCCGCCACAAGATGGGCATTTTCCAAGTTCCACCAATTTGATCTAAGGCAAATTCTACTGGATTGTAAAAGGTTTTGCCCCGATAGATAAAGTCACCCATCCACCTAAATCCTTATTTTTTAATAATCCTACTAAAAAGTGCGCTTCACACAAAGGCGTACATACTTCTTTTCGGTCTTCATTTTTAGCAGTTTGCGATTGATAACATTTAGCAAACTTTCACCTTTACAAAACAAAAGGTGAAGAGGTTCCACTCATTTTATTAAAGGTATTGTTATGCAGACGATTCAAGAAGTACAAAGCTACGTACATTTCCATGGTGCGCCTTCCAAAGGGAAAATTTTAATGGTGGCGAGTTCCCCTAGTGTTTCTAAACAAACGGGTTGGCCTATTGGTTTCTGGGTTGCCGAACTCACGCATCCTTTGCGGGTGTTCCAAGAAGCAGGCTACGAAGTCGAGTTGGTTTCGACCGAAGGCGGCAAACTCGAAATGGACGGCTATTCCAACCCCACCGATGCGAGCGGATACTCGGCGCATGATGTAATTTCGTTGGGCTATATGCAACAAGCGTGGTTCAATGAGATGCTCGCCAATACCAAAAAAATGACCGATGTAAACCCCGCCGATTATGATGCCATTTTCTTGGTGGGCGGACAAGGACCGATGTACACGTTTAGAGGCAACAAAGATTTGGAAAAGTTGTTTGTTGCTTTTTACGAAAGCGGAAAACCCTCGACGGCAGTTTGCCATTCTACAACGTTGCTTTTAGAAGCGCGCAAATCCGACGGCACATTATTGGTACAAGGAAAAACATGGACAGGCTTTGCCGATGCCGAAGAAGAATTTGCAGACCAAGCCGTTGGCATGAAAATTCAGCCCTACCGCATCGAAACGGAAGCGAAGAAGATCGTGGGAACAACGTTTAAAGTGGCGGCACCGTTTAGCGCATATGCCATCCAAGACGGAAACTTGATCACGGGTCAGCAGCAAAATAGCGGCGCAGCGGCGGCTGAGTTATTGGTCAAGTCGCTCGATCGGTGATGAAACACATTTTATCTCTGTGCATGGCAGCGCTTCTTTTCGGAGGCGTTGCTCATGCGCAATCGGTTGAAGGTTATGCAGGAACGAAACGGAAAGGCTTTGACCTGATGTGGTTTAAAAACTTCAAAAACAGCGATGAGGAACGAACGCCATTTCTGTTTTTCAGCCGTAATCGCGCCAGTATAGATGCTACCAATAACGCCACTGCCTTCGGCTCGACCCAAGCCATTTCTTACAACTTCAAAAATGGTTTGGGGCTTGTTGCGGTTGCCTCTTTTTTGAACGCAGGTCTTACGCCCAAAGCAGGCATTCAATACTACCAAGCCAAAGGCGATTTTATGTTTTTTGGGTGGCTCGTTGCCGATGTGAAAGACAACGGCGGCATAGACGCATTCGGGCTTTTCCGTTATCAGCCCAGAATCAATAAGCATTGGAAAGGCTTTGGACAAGTAGAGCTATTTCCCGTTTATACGCCTAATACGGAGGCTTGGAATATCACGCAACGACTCCGAATTGGGGCAAAGTACCATGCTTGGGCAGTTGGTTTGATGGCAGATTTCAATCAAATCAGAAACGTTTCTCTGGCAAAATCGCATAATCTCGGTGCATTTTTAAGACATGAATTTTGATTTTTTGCGGCAAGTAAACAAGATCGAAGTTTAACATTATGAAGCATACCTTTTTCATTTTATTGATGACCATCACAACAATCGGATGTTCAGTAAATAGCAAAATAAATAAATCAATGAATCATCCTTCAATTTCTTCTATCGTCGTTTTTGGTGACGGACTGAATGACATGGGGCAGTGGGGGCATTTGACCAACTTCCAATATCCACCTGCGCACATTGGCTTTTTGGAAAGTCGTTGGACCAATGGCAAGGTATGGGTCGAACATTTTGCTGAAGGTTTGGGACTGCCAATCTCTTTACGGAATAACGTTGCAATGGGTGGCGCTACAACAGGCACTTACAACATCAATGAACCTTTGCGGCAGGCTTTAAAACTGGCACCGGAGGTAAAACTTCGTGGGATGCTGGCACAGGTGCAAGATTATGTCGCTGAAAATCCCACCTTATCCTCTTCTGCGCTTTATGTGCTTTGGGCTGGTGGACATGATATTGGAAACTATCTTGAATATGGACAACCGGATTTAACACAGTATCCGCCAGCAGGTAATTACGAGTATGCAATTAACCTCTTGGTTAAAGCAGGAGCAAAAAACATTTTGGTAGGCACGATGCCAGATATGGGTTTTAGCCCGGGGTATTTCGGAACACCCAAACAAGCACAGGCTTCACAATTATGTCAAGATTTGAATGATGGCTTACGCCGTATCGCAACCCAATATAATGCGTCAGACATAAAGTTTATGATTTTTGATGGTGCGGATGTTTTTACAAAAGTAGGCATGAACCCTACTGCCTATGGTATTCAGTATGTGGAGGCGTATTTGCCCATGGATATCATTGACTTCACCAATCCGCTCCAGCCTGCAAAAGTGGCTATACCCAATCAAGAAAAAGGACAGAATCCCGATATGTTCATGAATTGGTGGGCAGTTTCTGCAAGTGCTAAAGTGCATAAAATATTAGGTGAGGAAGCATTGCGATTTTATAAAACACAAAAATAGCAAACCTAAATACCATGATTGTAAAACGCAATTTTAGCCCGCTTAAAGTTTGGGGCTATATCCAAAACCCAACGCTTTTCGCTCTGGCTTGGTCTTCCGCTATTTGGGTCATTTTTAATGCCACCAAAGCCAAAGAAATGGGGCTAAGCTTTACCATTATAGGCGTTTTGGGTTCAGCATTAGCCATCTTTGTTGCCTTTCGTAACCAAAGTGCCTACGCAAGATGGTGGGAAGCCCGCACCTTGTGGAGCAGTATTTTGGGCGCAAGTCGGGTTTTAGGTCGCCTCATCATCACTTTTGCCGATAGTCATGCCCATCAGCCGCAATACAATGCCGCCCGTAGCGAGGCATTTAAGCGTCGTTTGGTGTATGCGTGTATTGCATTTGTCCATAGTTTGCGTCTGCAACTTCGTCAGCAAAACGATTGGGAGCAGTTGGCGGTATTCTTCCAAGCATCGGATTTTGAAGCCTTCCAAACTGCACATAACAAACCTTTATTTTTGCAAACTTGGATCGGAAAACGAATTTATGAAGCGATGGCAGACGGAACACTCGGCGGCTTCGATAGTTTTCAAATGGAAGGGCAACTTTTAGCATTGGCAAATGCCCAAGCAGGTTGCGAGCGCATCAAAAGCACGCCTTTGCCTCGTCAATACGACTTCTTTACAAGGGTTTTTGTGTTGTTGTTTGCCTTACTCTTGCCGTTTGGCTTATTGGGCTTCTTCACGTCCGATGCACTACAAGCCGCTTCTTGGTTAATCGTTCCACTTTCGACGCTTTTATCGGCGGTTTTTATCATTATGGAACGCACTGGCGTAGCAAATGAAGACCCTTTCGAGAACAAAATTACCGATGTCCCCTTGACATATATCTGCAATACCATCGAACGGGACTTACGCGAAATGTTGGGCGAAACCAATCTGCCTGCTAAAGTAAAACCCGAAAACGGTTACCTATTCTAAAAAAGAAGTATATTACAATGAATAAAAACCGTATCGAGGCTTTTTCGGATGGTGTCATTGCCATTATCATCACTGTAATGGTATTCGACCTGAAAATTCCAGAACTCGTTACACCTTTTACCGATGCTGATGTTTGGAAGGCATTACAAGCCCTTGTACCCAAAATAGGAGCATATGCACTAAGTTATATCGTCTTAGCCATCATGTGGTTAAACCATCATGCCTTGTTTGACCGTTTGCCTCATACCACTTCCAAATTGGTTTGGTACAATGCGTTTTTATTGTTTGCCATGTCCCTTATTCCTGCCCCAACCGCCTTTTTAGCTGCGCATCCTTTACTGGCTCAAGCTGTTATGTTTTATGGATTTATCATGTTTCTGAATGGGCTTGGTTTTTATTTACTTAGGTGGTATGTAGAGGCAAAAGCCAAACTATTGCCTTATAACCCCTTTATTCAGCGTAGCAATTTAATCACAACGGGTTTATACCTTGCCTCGGTTCCCTTGGCAGCAGCCTCGGTCTATCTATCCTTTATCATCTTTCTGGGTATTCCAATCTGGTATTTTCTGCCAGATAAATTTCATGCAAAGCAACCCTCTTAAATTCTAAAGTTATGAAAATTGCCATTATCGGTACTGGGAATGTAGGCGGCGCATTAGCCACAAAATGGGCGAATAAAGGACATCGCATCCTGCTGGGCGTGCGCGATACGCAGAATTTCAAAGGGAAAAACCTGCTGAACAACCCCAATACCAGCGTACATCCCATTCAAGAAGCGGTCGCAGAAGCAGAAGTGATTTTGGTATCTACACCTGCTGCTTTGGCGGTTACGGTCGCACAGTCCTTGGGCGACACAACGGGCAAAGTCATTATAGATGCGATGAATATCGTGATGGGGCGCGGGCCAGCGGGTTATACAAATACTGCCGATGCCCTTTTAGCCCATACCCAAACCCGCGATGTGGTCAAATGTTTTAATACAACGGGCTATAACAATATGCAAAACCCCGTTTATGGCGATATGGCGCTGGACTTATTTGTGGCTGGAGATAGCACGCAAGGGAAAGCCATCGCCAGTCAATTAGCCCAAGATGCGGGTTTTTCAGCGTGCTACGACATTGGAGGGAACGATAAGTTTGAACTCATGGAGCAGTTTGCTTGGTTCTGGATCAATCTGGCTATGTTCAAAGGACAAGGCCGCGAGATCGGATTTAAGCTTTTGAAACGATAAGAAAATAAATACAGATAAACTGGCAACTACCTCTCTTGGTTGCCAGTTTACGTTTTCGTGCGCGATGAACCTTGCCAAGGCATCTAAATTCTCAAAGGCAGAAACACCGCGTTTTTGTCTCTTTTCGTATCGTCGCATCAAGAAACCACCGCATCACCCGAACCAAAGTGGCGTTCTGGTGTTGAAGAAGCAAAGAAGGAACAAGTACACGAACGATATGCCTGCCAAAGACAAGCACCATGAAGCCGTAAAGAACGCCCTTGTCAAAGAAGGTTGGACGATTACACACGATCCGTACATGATTCCCATGCAGGATCGCGGCGTGATGTACGTGGATATTGGTGCAGAACGGCTCTTGGCTGCGGTGCGAGAAGCAGAAAAAATTGCGGTTGAGGTCAAAACGTTTGGAATGCCTTCTGTTTTAAGCGAATTTCATCGGGCAGTTGGGCAATATCTGAGTTACAAAGTGATGATGCGAAAACGTGAACCCGACCGACTTTTGTTTTTAGCCATTCCAGATGACCTTAAAGATTGGTTCATGTACCAAGAAATTGCCATCGAAGTTGTTGCTGATCTGTCTATTCATTTGTTATTTTATGACCCTGCACAAGAAGAAATTACCCAATGGATACTTTAAACATACTGAGAAATGCTGTTCAACACATTTTGATAGAATGTGCTGAATACGGAAAACCGCCCGAAGGAATGAAGTTTGAAACCGTTTTTGATACAGAAAACGATCATTACCTTTGGTTGATCTTGGGTTGGGACGGAAATCGGCGCATTTATAATTGCCTCATTCATCTTGATATTATTGACGAACAGATTTGGGTACAACAAAACAATACGGAATTTACCCTCATAGAAGATTTTGAGCGATTCGGCATTTCAAAATACAACATCGTAAATGGCATGATTCACGCAAATCGTCGTAGAATGTTGGAAAATGTTGTGTGAACGGAATCTCGAAGCAACGTTCCTGCAAGACTTGCGCGACCTCGAAGCGGCGGGCATCACGCATCGCGATGTGGCCGAAGATATGGCGCTGGACTTATTTGTAGCTGGAGATAGCACGCAAGGGAAAGCCATCGCCAGTCAATTAGCCCAAGATACGGGTTTTTCAGCGTGTTATGACATTGGAGGGAACGATAAGTTTGAACTCATGGAGCAGTTTGCTTGGTTCTGGATCAATCTGGCTATGTTCAAAGGACAAGGCCGCGAGATCGGATTTAAGCTTTTGAAACGATAAGAAAATAAAGGTAATGTAATTTAGTGGGTAGTTTGCTTAATTTTGTTCAAAGAAAGACTTGTCATGGTAATTAAAAAAAAATGTTGTCATAAATGTGGTTCGGAACATATCGTGAAAAATGGTTCGAATAGTTCTGGAAACCCCAAGTACAAGTGCAAAGCGTGTGGTTTTGGGGGTGTTTTTCAAAGTGTGCGCAAAAGTTAGGCGTTCAAAGAAATGGTTGTGCAGGCGGCCCAAGAACGCACTTCTTCCCGTGGTTTGGGCAGAGTGTTCGGCATCAGCCACCAAACAGCCCTCCGTTGGATAAAAAAAAAGCACAATCCCTCCCGGGAATCGTAAGCACGTTGGTTCCAGCCGAAAAAAATGATGTACTCGAATTGGACGAGTTGTGGTCATTTGTGTGTAAAAAAGTACAAAAACGATGGGTTTGGATAGCACTTTGCAGACGGACGCGGCAGGTCGTTTCTTTTCACATCGGGGACAGGTCAGAAAAAACTTGTCGGGCTTTTTGGAATTTGATCCCTGAAAATTACCGAAAATGCAGGTCGTTTAGCGACTTTTGGGAAGCGTATTCAACGGTCATAGATACTGGCAAGCATCAAATGGTCGGCAAGGAATCTGGCGAAACCGCCCATGTCGAGCGATGGAATAACACCCTCGTTGGGATAACACGCTTCGCCAGCGAATTTGCCGCTTCGTCCGAAAAACCCTCTCGTTTTCTAAGAGCGACGAAATGCACAAACTTTATCTGCACTTGTTTATCTACAATTACAATACATCACTCGTTAAGTAACATTACTGAAGAGAGAAATAAGTTGCGCTGGTACAGCTAAATATCCCCTAACCACCTCGGCAGCCGTTCAACATATGGTCGAGAACGTTCGATTTGCCCAGAACGCACACTGCTACGTAAAGCCGAAGCCAATCACTACGCCTATGGCGCAGGTCGTACCGTCTCGTTCTTCAACGAGCGTACTTTGGGGTGCCACCCAACAAGACATGAGCCAAAAAAAAGCCCGAAGTATTAAGGGTAACCTCCGGGCTTTCGTTATCGCATACAGCGACATGGCTTAGACATGACCATGACGGCGGGAGTACAAGAAGTATTTTTCGAAAGCGATTTTTGCCCAATGCGCTTCAGGGCCAGGGATAATAAATTGATGTTCACGTGGCGAGAGCATATGATCGCCTACGATCATCATACCCATATTACCGGTATCCATTATGCAGTATGCAGCCATATCACCAAAGGATTGGTGGATTTTGGGTAGGCCCTTTATGTCTGCAACAATGTTTTTGACGGCAGTTTTGGCCATTTGCTCGGATGGCCATCCTGTTTTGGGCACCGCACAAGGGATTTCGGTTGGTGCCGGTGGCTTTACATCTACCGCAACACCAGCAGCATACACATTTGGATATTTCGGATGTGCGTAACTATCGTCCACCTCGATAAAGCCATTTGCATTGGCCAAGTTAGGAGTATTGCGTACTGCATCTACGCCCAAGAAGCGTGGCATAATCATCGTGAACTTAGACGGCAACACATCGCCATTGTCCAAAACCACCCCGTCAGGCCGCACCTCGGTAATGGCCGTGTTGAGGTGTGCATTAATGTGGTACATGTTAAACATCCATTCACACATTTTTTGGGCATTACCAAAGCCATTGATGCCAAAGTGTGCAAGGAAAGGCTCCGCAGTAACGTAGGTGAGCGGTGCTTGTTTTTTCAGATGGTGCTTGGCAATTTGATAACGAACATTAAAAAGAAACTCATAAGCTGCGCCAAAACATCCTGCACCCGGAGCCGATCCAATAACCACAGGGCCGGGATCCGCCAAGAACTTGTTCCAACCCTCACGGGTGCGCATGGCTGGCGGAAGCCCTACGATGGAATAGGAGTTTTCTTTTAAACCCGGAATGTACTCGGTGTCCACTTTGGGGCCAGTCGCAATGATTACGTAATCGTAACCAATGGTTTGACCATCCTTGGTGAAAATCTGGTTTTTATCGAGGTCGAAGTGGGTAACTTGCGCCTCAATAAAATTGATATGATGTCGTGTATAAATGGGTCGAACATCAAAGGTTATGTCTTTTTCGTCGCGAAGCCCGAAAGGGAACCAGATGAGGGAAGGAAAAAATAGAAATTGATGGGTATTGGCAACAACGGTTACACGGTGATTGTCGCCCACCAATTCTTTTAACTCAATGGCTGCGGTATAACCCGCAAAGTTGGTTCCAACAATGACAATGTGTTTCTTTTCCATTTTAGGAAGGGTTGAGTGAACATCAGAATTGATGGTAAAATCGTTTTTATCCATGTTTTTTAAAAGGCGATATTTAGGGGAGTGCATGTACGAACACCACCTTAATGGTGTGTAGGGCACTTCATTACAAACAGGCATTGGAAATCAGGCTATTTTAGAATATCTTTTTCCTGTCTTTTAACCCCGAAATGAATGAAAAACTTCTTGTTGGCCTTGTTTTGCTTACCCGTGTTGGTACAGGCGCAGTATCCTTGGAAGGAAGTTCCGTTTTCTCGCTTTCAGACGCCGCCCCAAACCTATGTGGCGGCGAAGGTAAAGTGGCCCCTTACGGTTGATGGGCAGTTGGATGAGGCCGCTTGGAAAGACGCCCCGTGGACGGTGGCCTTTGCCGATATTGAAGGCGGTGACAAGCCAAGTCCGCGATTTAAGACCCGTGCAAAAATGCTCTGGGACGAAGACTTCCTCTACATTGCCGCCGAGATGGAGGAGCCGCACCTTTGGGCAACCTACGACCAGCACGATATGATTACCTTCCACGAAAACGATTTTGAGGTATTCATAGACCACGACGGAGATACTCATGCGTATTTCGAGGTAGAGGTCAATGCGCGTAAACAAATCTTTGACCTCTTCTTGGCGCGCCCCTACCGAGACGGTGGCCCGTCACTGATCAGTTGGGATGTACGAGATCTGAAGGTTGGTGTGGCTTTAGACGGAACCCTGAACGACGGCTCCGATACGGACAAAGGCTGGACGTTAGAAATGGCCATCCCCTTCAAATCTTTGCGGTTTGGGGTCGAAGCCCTACGACCCAAAACGGGCGATGTGTGGCGCATGAACTTCTCGCGGGTGGAGTGGCACACCACATGGAATGGTACCGCCTATGAAAAGGTGAAGGGAACCGACGGAAAACCATTGCATGAAGACAACTGGGTATGGTCGCCACAAGGGCTTGTGAATATGCACTTTCCGGAGCGGTGGGCCTATGTCCAATTCTCCGAAACCGCCGATACCGCCTTTGTATTGCCACCTGACGAACCCTTCCGGAAAGCCTTACGCGAAGTATATTACCGTCAACACGTTAAAATGACCAAAACGGGCAAATTTGCCTCTACAATCTCGGCTCTGGGTGTTCCCACAACCTTGCGTCACCATGGCAAAACCTATCGCCTTGTACTCCAAACCACCGCAAACACCTTCGAAGCCCTTTTCTCTAACCCCTCCGATAAAGTCCGCTATCGTATGAACCACGAGGGGCGTTACGAGGTTTTGAAGCCCGAAGAGAAATAAGCCTTCGCAAGGAAGTTCACAGCCAACCCCGTTGCCTTGCCGTATCTTGCCTCCCTTTTGGATTAATGTTATTTGTTTATGCGCATCATTGCCGGAAAATTTAAAGGCCGTTCCCTAAAATCGCCCAAAGGGGAAATCACACGCCCCACCACCGATCGCGTGCGGACATCGGTCTTTAATCTGTTGTATTCTCGGATGGAAATACGTGGGGCACGGGTATTAGACATGTTCGCGGGCACGGGCGCATTGGGCATTGAGGCTATGAGTCGCGGAGCCGAAAGCGCCACCTTTATTGAACTAAACCGCATGGTTTTGGAACTTGCCAAACAAAATGCCACCTTATTCGGGATCTCAAAGCAGTGCTGGTTTCAGTTGGGCGACGCACCGAGTTTCATACAAAAATATCGAGGGCCACAATTTGATGTTGTTTTTGCGGATCCTCCCTATGAATTAGAGACCATCCCCAAACTTCCTGAATGGGTTTTTCCACACCTTAAACCCAACGGCCTATTCGTCTTAGAACACGATGCCCGACACAGTTTTGATGATCATCCGGCTTTAGAAACAAGCCGTGCCTATGGCCGCACAATTGTCTCGGTGTTTCAGCCAAGCTTGATGGCCGAATCAGCAGAAGAAGCCTAAACCCATGCGGAGCCAAAGACCCTTAGAAAAATTCGCTGGCGTAAGGAGAAGCCCCATAGAGCGATAACGCAAACTGCTTTGCCGAAGAGTGTGTTTATCACCCACCTTGCAGGGTCTCCGACTCGTGGATCAATACCCCTTTTTGATTGCCTTGCGCCAACCGAACCATTGCAAGCGCCACATGCTGGGCTTGGATTGCCTTATAACGTCGCAAAGGCCCCACCATCATCCAGCCGGTCCAATTGGCAATAATCGTTGCAAAAGATTCTCCCAAACGGTGTACCTCCCGACGTCCCAAGAGGAGCGAAGGGCGTAAAAGATGGAGCGTAGGGATCCCAATCTCAGCCAATTTTTGCTCTACCTCGCCTTTCATCCGGTTGTAAAAAATACGTGCTTTGGGGTCTGCACCTGTCGAGGTGACGATTAGGAATTGGAGTGCGCCTAATGCCCGTGCTTGTCTGGCAATTTCAACCGGATAATCCACTTCTACACGGTATTGTGCTGCTTGGGATCCAGCAGCCTTTATCGTGGTTCCGATACAACAAAACACCTCCTCTACGGGATCTTTTAGTGTCAGACGGTCAAAGTTAACCACCTGCTCCGACAGTTTGGGATGTGCCATACCAGAGGCTTTTCTCACCAATAAAACCACCTTTTCATATCGGTGGTCTGCCAGCAAGACCTCCACCAAGTGGCGGCCCACAAGTCCCGTTCCGCCCATCACCATAGCTGTTTTCATCAAAAAATGTGTTTAAAAGGAACAACTCTGCTACATTACCTTCCTTGGTGTAATAGGATGCGGCGTTTTCCATTTTCACGTCGAACTTCGGGGTGTATAAACATGCTCGTTTGAACTAAACGTTGTAGTGTACCTATCCATGAAGTGCAATAAGACGTTTACCCTCGTCCACATGCGTCAGGTGCAGGCGAACTACAGCATTGGGCAACCACTCCGCAACACGCTCCGGCCATTCAATGACACAAATTCCCGACCCGTAAAAATATTCCTCAAAACCCAATTCCAAAAATGCTGCGGGATGCTCAATTCGGTACGTATCGAAGTGGTAAATGGGGAAGTATTGCCCCGCATATTCATTTATAACCGTAAAGGTAGGGCTATGTACGCTTTCTGGATCAATACCCCATCCCATGCAAAGCCCCTTGGCCAAGTGCGTTTTTCCGGCTCCCATTTCACCATAGAGCGCCAAAATATCGCCGGATGTAAAGCAAGCAGACAGTTTCTGACCTAAAGAAAAGGTCTCCTCAATAGAAGTAGAAGTATAAGGAAGTAGTTCTGAGAGTCCCGCAATCATGGCTGTTTTTTTGATTAAAAGACTTCAAAAAATGGCATAAGGTTCCCCACATCAATAAGGCTCCAGATAATAAAAGAAGCCCCATTAGGGGCTTCTTTTAGCGTTTGAACTTTTTATACACGGAAGTCATCCGGTCGCGGGAAATAAGCTGCATATAATCTGCCAATTCACGCTTTTGCTTCTCGGTGAGCCGATCATCCCCCAAAATCTGATACATGATCTTGGTTTTGTCCTTGCTACTGGAGAGCTTGGCTTTGTAAGAGGTTACTAATAACATAGGAGTGGTGGTGATGTATATGGTTAGAGGTTTGATCCTGAATGAACAACGAGGTCTGTTATCTTTCTAAAAACAGCCCGTATATGATGCTGAACAAGACAAGGACGTTTAAACATGTTACGCCTTGCATATGTTTTTATACAATAGAAAAAAAAGCGGATTGTGGCTTATACGTTAGCCACTAAGGAATTGAACGCAGATAAGATATTTACATGAGTGATGTAAATCATAATTGAAAATACAACAAGTAAATGGTAAAAACGATCGAAAACAAACGATTGAAGTGTTTTTTTTACATTAGAAACTATTTTTCTCTCCAACAAGTCAAAAAAGCATCTATTTTACCTAATCTTACAAAACCACTGAACATGAAAAAGCTTTATTTTCTGTTAATCTGTTTCCCAGTTGTACTTCCAGCACAGGCTTTACCTGACTCCACCCAATTGTTACAAGACTTACGCTGGTTGTCATCGGATATTTTAGCTGGACGCAGGCCAGACACGCCGGGTGGTCGTGCGGCAGCGCAGTATATCTCTGCTTTTTTTGCTTCATATGGCCTAAAGTCTTTTAAGGACGACTATTTTCACCCTTTTACCGTTACACGTGGAGGCGCTACCATAACCGGAAAAAACGTATTGGGATACCTTGAAGGGAGCGAGCAACCACAGATATGGATGGTGATCTCGGCACATTATGACCATGTTGGGGTCATGAACAACCAAGTATATAATGGCGCAGATGACAACGCAAGTGGTACGGCGGGGCTGATGCAGACGGCCGCTTACTTTAGCAAAAACAAGCCCAAACACTCTATTTTATTCGCCGCTTGGGATGCGGAGGAAATGGGTCTATTGGGAGCGAATGCCTTTATAAAGGAACCAAGCGTCCCAACCGAACAAATCGCTCTCAACTTAAATATGGACATGATTTCGCGTAACGATCAAAGTGAATTGTATATTACTGGAACGTATCCCTATCCCTTCTTAAAGCCATTGGCCGAAGCAGGCACGCTCAATAGCAAAATCAAAATCCGATATGGGCATGATAGACCGGAGGACAGCGGCGCACAAAATTGGATATCGGCATCGGATCACGGCGTTTTTCATCGCGCAGGGATTCCTTTTTTGTACTTTGGCGTGGAAGACCACCCGGATTACCACAAACCCACCGACGACTTCGAGCGCATTATACCCTCTTTTTACTTCCAAGCGGTACAAACCATTTTACAGATCGCTCTCTCGATGGATCAAAATCTTGAAACCGTGATGATTCACCGTAAAGAAGCGGTTGCAAAGTAATTAAAACCTGAATTGCGGGCCTTAAACTTTGGTTATTAAAGGAATTAGGCTTTTTTATTGGTCTTATTTCTTCCAGCTACACAATTCCAAAATATCCTCTGTACGACCGAAGACAGGAAGATACCGCTCCGATGAGGTTAAATCCCGATTGTAAATTCGAACGTCATGGCTAAAGCCGAGTGTAGGGTCAGTTGCAGACAACCCCAAGCTAAAGCAAGGGGTTAATTTTGAATCCTCAAAAATATCAAGCCAACATAATGACGCTCGTCGGGCAGGAGGTGTAAAGTAAATAAAAACAATACTTAATGTCGCATTAACTCCATCCTTCAGAGCGGAGACGTAAGCACACAAAAACAAAAAGGCTTTAGCCCTGAACTATTGGAAACACTGCCCCGATGGGGCTAAATGTCGTCTAAGAATCTTGGCAGCAGTGCAGGATTTGTAGTCCATCATCAACGCACAACGCATGTTAAAAAACAAAGACGGCCTCTTCCAAAAAGAGAAGCCGTCTTTAGATTTACATGCCTCATAGGGCAAGTCACATGACAAACTCAACCAAACTGCTCAAGGCGAGGATAGCGTTATAATGTGATCGGGAAGATCTTTTGGGAGGGCGGTATTCCCCTACATCCGGATTACTAGAGGGAGTATCAGCATTGTCAGTATCAAAATTCTCGTATGCTTTACGTTCCCCAGTGGTGTAAACGGTGGCGGTACGGTTCTCGTAGCACTTTAATTGAAGGACGCCCCAAAAAAGAAATGTCTTTTTCTGGGCATTAAGCGAGCCAAATCCGGGGACAAGGGCAAGGCGGCGCCACTTGATGGGTCTTGTGGCGTTTACTTCTATGGTTATCCGACGAGGAAGGAAGCCAAAGTTTTTGGCAACGGTCTTCCACTTTCCCGATCGGAGCTGGAATCCACGTACACTACTCATTTTAAAACAACTAATGGGGGAATACTTATTAATAATTAATTATTGTATTACACGGACAATAATATAATTCATTAAAACGAAAAACCCAACCCTAACAAGCTCATTATTGGGGTTGGATTTACGTAACTTTTATTAAAATAAAGAGTGGTTGCCAGCTTATTTCACCTTTTAGAGCAATGCAGACAGGGCTTGCTTAATTACGTCCATGCCTTCAGAAACACCATTTTCATCCATGTTCAAGGCTGGTCTGAAGCGGATGGTGCGCGTACCGCAACCCAAGATAATGAGTCCATTATCATAACACATATGTCTGAATTTTTCTCTAAGATCGGTCGAAGGCAAATCAAAAGCGCACATCAGTCCGAGTCCACGGGGGTTTTCAACTTCCGGAAAGGCCTTTGCCAAACTGTGAATTTCGTTGAGGAGTGAGCCACCGATATTCCGGACATTTTCCAACAAGTTTTTTTGCTCAATGATTGCCAAAGCTTTCTCGGAGCGTACCATGTCCACCAAACTACCACCCCAAGTGGAATTAATGCGGCTGTGTTTTTCGAAGACATTTTCCTGTACTTCTCGCACGCGATCCCCAACCAAAATGCCACAAACCTGCATTTTCTTTCCGAATGCCACAATATCGGGTTTAACGCCTGTTTGCTCGTGCATCCAGAACGTACCCGTAAGCCCAACACCTGTCTGCACTTCGTCGAAGATGAGCAAGGCTTCATTTTCGTCGGCCAGATCACGTAGCGCCTGTAAAAATTCAGGACGAAAATGATTGTCGCCGCCTTCTGCTTGAATAGGCTCGATAATAATGGCGGCAATGTCGTCCGGATTATCCCTGAAATGGCGTTTGATCTGCGCAATGGCCAGTGCCTCACGCTCCTTCACCTCCTGTAGATTTCCCTTCGTTGGCAACTCGTTTGCATGAGGGGAAACCACCTTACACCACTCGAACTTTGGGAACAGCGCCACTTTGTTCGGGTCGGTATTGGTAAGTGACATGGTATAACCGCTCCTTCCGTGGAAGGCTTGTTCAAAGTAAATCACCTTATGCCCACGTTCGTAGCGATAACCTTTCGCAAAATTTTTACGGACTTTCCAGTCAAAAGCCGTTTTCAGGGCATTTTCTACTGCCAAAGCACCACCAGAGATCATAAAGAGATTCGGAAGATAATCTGGTATGCCCACCCGCGAGAAGGTATCCACGAAGCGGGCCATATGCTCGGTGTAGAGATCGGAGTTCGAGACTTTATTGAGGGCAGCATCCATGAGACGATCCAAAAAGTCTTGATCTTCCCGAAACTCCGGCGGGTTCAACCCCAAAGGAACGGAAGCAAAAAACGTAAAATAGTCTATATATCGTTTATGGGTGAGTTTATCATAGATATACAAGCCCTGACTTCGCTTCATGTCTAAGACCATTGGCATACCATCTGCCAACATATGACGGTGAAGGGTGCTGTGTACGTCTTCTGTGGGAAAAACAGAGGGTATAGATTGAACCATATGATTGCTCCGGTTTAAAAAAGGTGAAAAGGGGATGAGGGACTACCCAAAAGTAGCCCGGACACAACCAGCCGGAATCCAACGTTAAAGGGGACGTTTTGAAAATAAGGTTTGCGGCATGATTGCGCCCGTGGCGATCATGGAAGCGGGAAAGACTACGTCGTCATTGGGTAAACACCCAAAATGCTTCGCAAACCATTAGAGAATACAAGATTGGAAAAAAGATCGCAATTAAGATACGAACTTCCTGCATGAATAAACACCCCTCAAGGATCATTTCTTATATTGATCGTAAAAGAGGATTGTTTTTAAACCAAAAGCAGTTTCCAAAACCGCTTGAACGTGTAATACATGCAATAAAATGCCAAAGACCTTTCCCCAAGCCCCACCTCCATCTATCGGAGACGGCTTAGATATGATCGAACTGCCCGTGATCCAGAAGCCCGTAGCAGAAAATGTGTATGGCAGACGCCCGGACTGGTTACGGGTGAGGTTGCCTTATGGTCAAACCTTTAACAACGTCAACCAGATTATCGAAGACCACCGCTTACACACGGTTTGTAAAAGCGCCCGCTGTCCGAACATGGGCGAGTGTTGGAGTGCCGGAACAGCAACCTTCATGATTTTGGGCGACATTTGCACCCGAAGTTGCGGTTTCTGTGCGGTCAAAACAGGCCGAGCTTTGCAATACGAATTAGACTATGACGAACCACGACGGGTGGCCGAGGCGGTTAAATTGATGGGCATACGCCATGCCGTTGTGACGAGCATCAACCGAGACGACCGCAAAGACGGTGGTGCACCAATATTTGCAGAAACCATCCGTCTTATTCGCGAATACCAACCCGGTTGTACGGTAGAGGTACTCATTCCAGATTTTAGAGGCTTATGGGATGCGCTGCAATTGGTGATTGATGCACGTCCAGAACTGATGAACCACAATATGGAGACCGTACCGCGTTTATACCGTCGTGTTCGCCCACAAGCCAATTATCAGCGGTCTTTAGACGTTTTACGTTTGTCTAAAGAGGCTGGCCTACGGACAAAAAGCGGAATTATGGTGGGTCTTGGCGAGACAGACGAAGAAGTGGTGGCCCTGATGAAAGACTTGGTAGGGGTTGGTTTAGACGTGATGACCATCGGGCAGTACCTACAACCGACCAAGATGCACCTTCCGGTAGAAGCCTTTGTGCATCCAGATAAATTCCGGTGGTATAAAGAGGTTGGAGAGGCAATGGGCTTGGGTCATGTGGAAAGTGGCCCCTTGGTACGGTCGTCGTATCATGCAGAGCGGCATGTTTAAGCGGTTTGGGCACTATTGGTGGGGTGTCTTGTTTTTCAGTGTCACCTCTTGTGCTTTACCCGCCAACGAACTTACATACGTCCGTCTTACCACTGCTGATGGTGTATCTTTGCCGCCGGATACCCTCCGAGGAAAAGTGGTGGTCTTAGACTTTTGGGCCTCATGGTGTAGCCCTTGTGTTCGCATTATGCCACAACTCCAACGTTTCTTCGAACGCTATCAAGGCCATCCGAAAGTGGTTTTTATGGCCATAAACAATTCGGAAATACCAGAAGAAGCATTGGCTTTCTTACAAAAGTTGAACATTCGCTATCCCACCTATTTCGACAATGAACGCCACACCTCGGCGCATTTCCGGGTGGTGGGTCTCCCAACCACGGTTATTTTATCCACCAAGGGCGAAATTGCGTTTATCCATCGCGGTTTTAATCCGAATGACGATGTTGTGGCATTGCTTACACGCGAGGTGGAGGCGCTCCTGGCGCCTTAACGTTTTTAAACAACCCATACCCTTAGCATGAATCCTACTTTCGATTGTATTATTGTTGGCGCAGGGCCGGGAGGCAGTACGGCGGCCACTTTTGCTGCCCGTGCCGGACTTCGGGTTTTGCTTATTGACAAAGACACATTCCCCCGCGATAAAATTTGTGGCGATGCCATTTCCGGTAAGAGCATGTCCGTGATTAAACGACTCGGCATGACCGAGGCACTGCAACAAAGTACCAGTTTGCCTTCTTGGGGCGTAACGTTTAGTGGGCCTTATGGCGACCAAGTGGCCATCCCATTTACCAAAGAACTCAACAAACCCGTTGCACCGGGATACATTTGCCGACGCGAGTTTTTTGATGCCTTGGTGTTTGAGCAAGCACGAACCTCCGGCGCTACCATCTGGCTACAAACCGCGTTTACTGGATTCCTATACGAAAATGGGAAAATAAAGGGCATCAAGGCCAAAACAACCGATGGTACTGAAAAAATGGCCGTTGCGCCCTTGGTTATTGGTGCAGATGGTGCGTACTCTATCGTCGCAAAGTCCTTAGGAATAGACCAACTGAACGAGGCGCACTACTGTGGTGGACTTCGGGTGTACTACAAAGGTGTAACGGGTTTTCATCCGCAAAACCACGTAGAATTGCACTTTGTGGACGAAGCAGTACCCGGCTATTTTTGGATTTTCCCTATGCCCAATGGCGAGGCCAATGTGGGTGTGGGGATGCTCAGTTCCGAAATCAAAAACCGAAAAGTCAAACTCAAAGCCTTGTTAGACCTCTTGATCGCACATCCGCGTTTCAAAGAGCGGTTTGCAAATGCAGAGGCCATTAGCCCGGTGAAAGGCTGGGGACTTCCTCTTGGATCGCAACCAAGAACCATGGCCGGCGAAGGTTGGATGCTTCTCGGCGATGCGGCCAGTCTTATAGACCCTTTTACCGGAGAAGGCATTGGTAATGCAATGGTAAGCGGCGAGCAGGCAGCACTTTGGGCAAAAAAGGCCACCGATGCTAGCAGATACGATGCCAACTTTTTGGCTGGTTACGAGAATGAGGTACTCCGTATTCTTACGGATGAACTACGCTTGAGCCATTGGATGCAACGATTAACCAATTGGAAATGGCTTCTCAATACGGTGATCGCCAAGGCGTCGCGGGATCCCAAAATTGCCGATACCATTTCCTGCATGTTTGATGACCACGATCAACGGAAACAACTCATTTCACCGATGTTTTACCTCCGATTGCTCATGGCGTAGGCTGGACTTTCGGCTCATTTTCAAAATGCCCTCACCGAAACAGGTTAAAACAAACCGTAACTTCATTGCATCCCACGAACCGATCTGGTTTGGAGGGCGTTTAAGCGTTGTTTTTGCAAAACTTTTTACACTAACACCCCAAATACATTATGGATCCGAACAACCCATTCATGTCGTTCCTACCGCTGGTTTTAATCATGCTGGTCTTCTATTTCTTAATCTTGCGCCCTCAACAAAAAAAGGAAAAAGAGCGGAAAGAACAGATCGGTGCCCTGCAAAAGGGCGATGAAGTCCTCACCGTAGGCGGTATCTTCGGTAAAGTAACCGAGGTAGGCGAAAACCATTTCCTGCTCCAAATTGATACCAATGTGAAGGTGCGGATCGCCAAAAACGCCGTTCAGGACGTTACAAGCAAAGCCAAAAGTTGATTTCACCCCAAACAGGGCCGTCTTTCTAAGATAGCCCTGTTGCTTTTTGAAGAGAACATGCCCAGCAACCATCGGTTCCACACCATTCCAGAAGCCATCGAGGACATCCGCGCGGGAAGACTCATTATTGTCGTGGACGACGAAGACCGCGAAAACGAAGGCGACTTTCTGGGGGCTGCAGAAAAAATGACCCCCGAATTGATCAATTTTATGGCCATGCACGGACGTGGGCTTATCTGCGCACCGATTACCCGCAAAAGGGCTTCAGAGTTAGAACTCGACCTCATGGTGACCGACAATACGGCCATTCACGAAACACCTTTTACGGTTTCGATAGATTATAAATTGGCCGGAACCACCACAGGCATTTCTGCCTATGACCGTTATGCAACTGTAAAAGCGCTTACCGACCCTACCGCGAAACCTTCGGACTTTGGACGCCCCGGACACATTTTTCCGCTCCGTGCTATAGAAGGCGGTGTCCTTCGACGTGCTGGGCACACCGAGGCAGCGGTGGATCTTATGCGCCTTGCAGGGCTGTATCCAGCAGGTGTGATCGTGGAAATCTTGAACGAAGATGGCACGATGGCCAGAATCCCACAACTGATGAAACTCGCCGAGCAGTTTGGGATGAAAATCATCACCATAAAAGACCTGATTGCGTACCAAATGAAGCAAGAAAAATTGGTAAACCGCGTAATTGAAGTAGATATGCCTACCCGCTTCGGACACTTCAAGATGATTGCGTTCGAGGAACGGCTCTCTGGCGATAACCATTTGGCCATCGTAAAAGGAACTTGGAACGAGGACGAACCTATTTTGGTGCGCGTACATTCCCAGTGCGTTACAGGCGACATTTTTGGCTCGATGCGCTGCGATTGCGGAGACCAACTTGAAAAAGCACTCTCCATGATTGAAACCGAGGGACGCGGCGTGGTTCTTTACATGAAACAAGAAGGACGCGGTATTGGACTGATTAATAAACTGCGGGCATACCAACTACAAGAGCAAGGAATGGATACCGTAGAGGCCAATTTGGCGCTGGGCTTTAAAATGGATCAACGCGACTATGGCATCGGTTGCCAAATTTTGCGCAACTTGGGCGTGAGCAAACTTAGACTCATCACCAATAACCCAACAAAACGCATTGCTTTGGCTGGCTATGGCCTTGAAATCGTGGAACGGGTTCCCATCGAAATTCCACCAAATGAAGTGAATGAACCCTATTTACGCACCAAACGTGACCGGATGGGGCACGAAATCTTGAACAAACCGGAGGGCAATAGCACCCACCACAACCATATTTTACAAGACTTGCTGGGATAACATAGGTTTTAGGTTTTAATTTATTGTTATTTTACGAATTATATCCCTTAACCTATGCTATCCAAAAGCCAAACAATCTACACAATCAAACAAAATACACCCAATGCGATTATGGTAGGTGCAAGATATTATTTTTGGAACACCATCTTGCCCCGCTGCACCCATGTTTGTTTTTCAGCTTGCGCTGTTAGGGTCACCAAATATAACCCAGACGCCCAATTACCAGCTTCAACCCGGACTTGAAGTCCTTTGCCAGCGGCCATCAGACGAGTATCACTGCCCCAGACTTTCCGACCTGTTAAATCGTGTACTTCAACGGTCACGTTGCTCGCTTGGTGCAAATCAAACACCACATTTGTCGTCGGGTTAAATGGGTTTGGATAGTTTCCCCTAAGCAAGAATTCGGTTGGGATCTCCTCTTCTTGTATCTTGGTCAAGATAGCAACACCATTTTCATAAGAGACCGAAACCGGATCGCCATTTGTATCTGCAACTTCAGATGCCGCTTGGTTAATCGTAAAGTGCGTTGTTTGACCTGAATTAGAAGCACCGCTTAAGGTAAACTCAATATCCAATAATTTGCCATTGGCGATATTAATAGGGTTGCTTCCTCCGGTAGCATCGAACCAGATGAGGGTCAAAACACCATTTGCGGCATTGGCAGTAAACGTCACCCCTACAGGTGCATTGGAGACTTTGCTGAATGACATGAGGGAGGAATCGAATGCAATCTTGAGTGTAATGGCTCCAACTCCTGTAAATTCATTTACCACCACGGGCAACAAAATACCACCTGCGCCTTTTCCAACGTTGATGGTGGGCATGAGCGTGAGTGAACGGGCAACGGTGGTTTTCGATAAGACCGAGGAGGGATTATCCGTAGGCACAAATGACATGTTTACATCGCCTACCGCCAAACACTTTACATCTACTGTTTGATCGTTACTGGCAATCGTAAGTGATTTCTCTTCGCAAACCCAGTCCCCACGGGTAAAAGAAGAAATGGTTCCGGCAGCACGACGAGCAATTAAAAACGCATCTGTGCCATTGACCGATCCCGAATTGTTTACGTCTGCGGCCAAGTTTTGTAGGGCGCTAAAGGTGCCAAGCCCTGCTGCTAATCGAGACGCTTGGAACGCATCCGTACCATTGGCTGCACCATTCCAACCTCCAGTTTTGGTCGCTTTTAGGCTTGCGCCACCATCGGGCAGATTTTCAAAGCGGAACCCGCCATCGGTACCCGAAACGGCATTCAGCCAAGGTGCGAGCATAAAAAAAACCAAGAACAACAGTATTTTGGTCTTCATCGTGTTTTTGGTTTGTTGCTAAGGACGACCAAAAGTACGGATTTTCTCGAACAAGAAAAAACCACTTTTATCAGAGATCTGTTGTGCGTTAGCGCGGGGTTGGGACTTATGGGGATGTGCAGGCTCAAGCACCGTTTCGACAGGCTCAAGCACTATGTCGTAGCCAGAAAATGCCGCCCCAATGGGCTACGTTTGCACCTCTTCGATGAACTTAAACGTCAGTTACCCATGCAAGACTTTACCGCCCATCATAACGGCAATCTAATTAACCCGAAAGTTCCGCTTAATGAAAGGCGGCCCATTATCGGAACCGCCTTTAACCCACACGAGAGAAATGTATAAAAAGAGAAATGATTGTTTGGTTATTTGACGAGCATTACTTTTTGGGATCCGAGAAAGCCATCGCCAGTTGCACGGATGTGGTAAATACCACTCGTAAGCCCTTGTGCGTCTAATCGGAACATCTGTGCCTCATTGGCCACCAACTCGCCCTGATGCAGAATACGCACCCGCCGTCCGACGGTATCAAACACCTCTATCCGAACAGTTTGGGTCCGTGCAACCATTAGTGTAAAGGTGGTTTGCGGATTGAAGGGGTTTGGATAAGCCGATGAAAGGAAAAACGCTCCTTTTAGGTCTATTACCAATTCGGTTTCGGGGCTAAAGTTTTTTTTGCCTCCCGTATCTTCTACACGAAGGCGGAACACATGGCGTCCGGGATTGAGGTTTTTGAGCGGGTATTGGTAGGTTTGTGCTACAGTTGTATTCCCATTTGCCTCAACGGCCCCCACTTCTCGCCACACTTCCCCCAACTTATGTTCAATCACATACCGATCGGTGTTGATTTCTTGGGCGGTTTGCCACGTAAGTGTTGCCCCATCCATCACCACCTGTGCGCTAAAAGTAATCAACAGGATTGGTAGCGCTGCACCCATTGCCTCATCCGCGCCCATATAAGGACTATTCCGTGTTTGATTGTCTATATCTTTCGCAATCGAGAAAGGCAAATTGGCTTCTCCCTTCAACGAACCATCGCCTATGGAAGCGCCCGTAAGATGGAGGTCGGATGCCGAAACAAAGTAAATAGGAGCCTGTACGCTGTTTATGTTGAGGGTTGGCACTGCTGTTTTCCATGAAGCCAAGGTATTGTGGTTGGTTCCTGCCCAAACTGCAATTGGGCCTGTGGGCGTCCAATACGCATTATAATTTAAGTGAGAGAAGGCTTCTATGCGGTCTGCTTTAAGGGCTGCCCCTGCACCCGCATGGTAAAAAATATTGTTCCGTATGTCGAGGTTATTGGTTGCAGTTCCTTCGGCTTTAACGGCTGCCGAGAGAGGATCGTTACTGGCCACTCGGATGGTGTTGTGGTACAGGCGATAATAGGGTGAATTGTTGAATCGTACCGCATCGGTAGAACCCTCGCCCGTTATTTTGATGAAATTATTGGCAATCACCCCGATACTATCTGCTGTTGCACGACAATTATTGAGGTAAATGCCTTGCTCTTCCGCTGTAATTCGGTTGCCCATGAGCCGCATTCCCGCAGGCGCATCTGCAAAATGAACGCCTCCTCTGAAAAGCGTCACTTCGTTTTCGACAAATTCAATGCCACCACTACCTGCAAATTTGAGTTCGTAAGTATCCGATGGGCAGTTTTTACACGTAAAGCGGGTTTTGGTAATTTTCATGGTCTTGCCCTGCTTACGAATAATAATAGGTTCCGGAATTTCAAATTCGCTTTCACTTATCTCAATACCATCGGTGATTTCATCGAGGTAAATCCCTTTCGGTGGTGTTCCCGTATTCGGAAGATTCACCACCTTAAAGCGGGTAAGTACCAATTTTTTAATGGGATTGTTGACATATAATACATGGTGGGTGGGCTGCATATTACTGCCATCTACTTCCACATCCACAAATTCGGTAACAATATCGGGTTCGGTGATCTCAATCACCCTTTGTTCGGTTCCGGCAGGTTGAAGTTTGAAGCCTGATAAACGAAAATTTGTCTTACCACAGACACAAAGCAAGTAGTTTTGCCCCGATCCCCCACTTCCCGTAATGGTAGAGGTTCCACCGCCAGACAAGGTTACGGTATTGGTTGCGTTCTGATCTGCTGTCGGATGAACCACCAATGGCGTGGTAATATTGGTATTGCTCGGGACTTGTAAAACAATGTTCCCCGTTTGACCTTGTGTGGTTCGGGCATTTAGCGCATCTTGCACGGTTGTATAATCCCCACCACTACCGATGTTATAGGTTCCAGAAAGTGGGGAAAGTCCATTCAAAAAGGCATCTGATCCAATGTCAGTAGGTGAAAGTGCGGTGCGGCTCTCACCATCTATATCGTCCGCAATAGCTACGGACAAGGTTTCTATGCCTGTACCATTCAGTAGATTGGATTGGGCGTGCAGGTTTGTATTCGACGTAAAAATGGGATTTGCAGCAATACCATGATCTTCTGTGACTCCGGTTCCAGCATTTGCCTGAAACTCGGCCAAGTTGGGGAACGAAGTTCCCGCAACTTGCAAGATGTTTCCGACTCCACTCCGGAAATAGGCATTATAATCCGCATCTAGACCATTTAGTGTTTGGAATTGGGCAACGGCAGTTCCAGATTGCAAGGCAAAAACATTGTTTTTGGCTTCCAGCCCCTCATAGGTTCCCGAAACAGAAAGTGCATAGCTCCCGCTGATGGTATTTAGGCTATTGTGATACAGCAACCAATGGCTACTGTTTTGGAAGTTCAGTGCCGCACCCGTGGTATTGACAATCATCCAGTTGTTGGCAAAGACCCCTGCCGCACCAATGGCTCCATTGCTTCCGGATACAAGTACGCCTTGTTGGTTGCCAATAAATTTGTTGCGGATCACTTCAATTGCCCCCCCATTTTGGTGGGCCAATGCAGTGGTATAGTTGTTTACCCAATTTTGAACAACAGTAATACCCGATATGCCTGTCAAATCCAAGCCAACACCCGATGCTGTTCCTGAACGTGAGATATTGTTTTCTTGAATGCGGGTTCCGCTCCACGCCGCGCCACTCCCTATCCACTTAAAGGCATTCACGCCATTATATATCGTGTTGTTTTGAATGACAACCTGGCTCAGGGTTGCACCATCCGCATAAAACACTTCACCATTGCCCGATAAACCATTAAAAACGCTGTTCTTAAACTGAACGTCTTGTATGGTTCCGGCAAACGCTATGATGCGCCCGTAATTGCTGCCTGTTTTGGTAAAGGTGATGTTTTCAAAACGTAAATATGCTGCATCATTTAATTTCAAAAGGTAATTGTCTGTAGAAGAAAGGGACACATACTTCCAAACAACTGCTGCACCCGAAGCCGCTTTGAAAGTGATGGTTTTGGTGACATCTGCGGTGCTAATTAGGCCCAGTGCATAGTTTACGTTATACGTTCCCGATGCACATTCAAAAACCACAGCCGCACTCGTTTTACGGACAACCAAGTTATCTAAAGCTGCTTGCACCGAAGGGAAATTGGTCGCACTATTCGGGAGAGTGGCATTAATGGTATAAGTTCCCGCTAAAGGTGGTAGATCGCTCGCTAAAACCGTTACTTCCTTGCCCTGCACATGGCTCCACCCGCGTTCGCTTTTGGCACGGACATACAAGATATGGGTTCCAATGCTTAACCCTGCCACTTGTGCATCGAAGACCACGGTGACATCTCCGCCTGTATTTTCAGGCAAACCAATGGGCTGTGCCAACCCAATGCCTGGGTCTGTATCAAAAAAGTATTCTGCCGCAATAATCGGGGCAATTTCACCTACCCCCCCCAATGTTACTTGGGTTTTGACAAAGGGACGGGTCTGGAGGTGGCTCCATGCACCATTTTGGTTACGGGCACGGATGTAAAGCGTATGGAAGCCATCCGCAAGGCCAGAAAGGTCAATCGAATAATTAAATGTGCCACCTGATGAACCCGACGGAATACTAAAAGATGTGCCTTGTCCCAAGCCCGGATCGGTATCGAAAAAATACTCCACTCGATTCAAGGGGACATCGGCTGTTCCGCTTACCGAAATGAACGTCTTGACAAAGGGACGGGTCTGGAGGTGGCTCCATGCACCACTGGTGTTCTGAGCCCGTACATAAAGGGTGTGAAATCCATCCGCCAGCATGGAAATATCGGCATTAAATGCAACTGTACCATCTGTAAGGCTGGGTGGAAAGGCAACTGCGGTTCCTCGTCCCAAGCCCGGATCGGTATCGAAAAAGTACTCGACCCGTGCAACTTGGGCTTTTACGGATGACCAGCAGATAAATACACAAAAGAGGGTAAAAAACCGTTTCATGAGGTGCTTTAGAAAGATGATTTCGGAGAGATAATTTTAAGTTCAACCGTGAGCGGTACGGTTGCCGTTCCAGTTGGAGCTGCAATCATGGCATAAACCATTGGAATAGGAATAAGACCAGACGCCTGATACGGCGTATTTTCGCCATACACGCCAATGTCTGCCCCTGCCGAGCCAGCACCTAACCCAACAGAACCCGTTGCCAATTTGAAGTGGCTGTCTAAGGTGGGGCCACCAGCCGGGAACTGGAACACCCCACTGGTAAAGTTGAGATCGAAGTGGTTATTGGAAATGACATTGGAGGAACCTATACCCGATAAAGAAGCTTGCTCAAATAAATTATACTGGATCTGGCTATCTGTTGCCGAAGCCAGTCCATTGCTTCCACTGGGTAGTTTATAAAAAGCATTGTTGTATGCCAATGTATAAGTCCCAATGGATGAAAACGATGTACATCCTGCTGCACTTGCCCTGTATCCTACGATATTATGCGCAAAGGTGGTCATCGCGCCAGGGGTTGCGGTGGGTAGAACGACTTGGCAGGCCATATGAGTATTGGCAAAAATGAATACACGCTTACTTAGAAACAATTCTGATTTCTACAGGCAAACTCGTGGAGGCATTAACAGCGGTACTAAAAAAGTAAATAAGTGGAACCGTAGGCGGGACACTCAGAGCATAGGCCCCCACCCCACCAAATGCGCCAATATCCACCCCATCTGTTCCGGCAGCAAGCGCGGGTGATCCTGTTTTGAGCCGGAAACTGCTGTCCAAGGCCGTATTCGTGCCCTCAAACACATTGGACATCACCGCACTAAAAATGTTATTCTCTAAAACATTGCTGGCATCATTCCCTACGGCGACACTGCTCGGATGTGCAAAAATGTTGTTCCTAAAAACTGAACCAAACGCATTCACAACGCGATTGGTATTTGCCCCCCAAAAGATATTGTTCTCGATGACAGAATTCAAAATATAGGTATTGTAGGAGCTGCTGGTACATTGATTTGAATAACACACCACATTATGGCTCACCAACGAACCAAGGGGTATGTGTAGGCCATAGGCAATCAGGTTGTGGTCTATGGTACCCATAATGTTGTACAAACCCCTATAGTTGCCTTGATAATCATACACCCAGTTTTGAGAAATCACCGCCTTCCGAGCAGTGGAAGAGGGTGACGGACAAGTAGAGGTACTACTGGCGGCAGCGATGTACGAAACATAATTCCGCTTCACCGTCACGTCATCCACAGAAAGAAATAAGCCATATGAAGTACTACTCCCTATCCCTATTCTCATCCCAGAAATCAAAGACCCCTCGGAGCCAGTGGTAAAATTGATACAATCTATGCTTGCCGTAGAAATGGGCGAGAGGTAGTTCACCGCCCAGCCATGCCCCAACCCCAAGATCACCAGGCGCTTCGTTACGGCTACGGAGCCATAAGAAGTGGCACTCCCATAGAGGTACAAGGTGTCGCCAGCCGCAACGGTACTGGCAGAAATAGCCGCACTCAGCGAGGTAAACTGCGCAGCAGGGTTGCCACTATTGTCCACCCGCCAGTTTTTGGCACTAACCAATATGGGCAATAGCGAGATGCAGAGTAGAATTCCTTTTTTCATGGTATTTTGAGGCTTATGGTTAAATGTTAAGGTTTGATTCGTTTGTAAATGGGGGTTACGCAACGGATGTAAGGGGGGCAAGATTGAGCAATCAGAAGGCTATCTCCTTTAAAAGTGACCTGCCACGTCCAACTTTCGCCTGAGCTAAAAGATTTTGCGGGCGCTAAAGTGGTGGCTAAACCGTCCGTTCGGCTAAAAATCATCGGATAACGGTCCGGCGTATGGGTTAGCGGCTTCTGCAACGTTACCGTTCCCCAATCCTCATACCAATGCTGCACCGTACCATCAGTGGGTAGGAAGGCGGTATAAATACGGTATTGATCAGGCTTGGAGAGCACGAGGTTGTATCTAAAAGCGCCATCCATATATGCCCAATTACCCGTCCATTCATCTTTCATGGGGATGGAGGTGGGAGTAATTTCCTCTGGTGAAGGGTTTCCGTTGTCACAGGCAGAGAGAAACAGAAACAAACACATAAAAATGCAGTAAAGATGCTTCATATTAATTTGTTAGTCATATAAGAACCACTCCGTCGAAAGAACTCGCAGGCTTGTTACGTTAATCAGGTTTCACCAACCTCAGCGCAGGATGACCACTTTTTGGGTTTCGCGTTTATTATTTTGGTCAACCTGAATCCAATACACGCCGGTGGGAAGGTTGTATTGTGTAACATTCAAGGTCATGAAAGTCTCGGAAGTTTGTTCTTGTACGATTTTCCGCCCTAAGACATCGTACAAGGCAATGGACGTTTTGGGTGTTGCCGTTCCGAGCGACAAGGTTAGGTGGTGCTGCACTGGATTGGGGAAGACCTCAAAAAGTTGTACGCGACTTGGGGGCCTTTCGACATCGTTGGCAACCGAGGCCATACTGACCTCATCAAAGACCTGCTTAAGGCCTGCCATAGCCTCCTCGTCTATTCGGTAGTAGGGTCTTTCGTCGTTGAGGGCGTAAAAACTATACATCGTCACTCCCCAGTCACGAATTCCTTGCATCATCATATTATAGACCTCCGTGCGGCTTGGTTTCCCACAGTGACACGACTCCGAAACCATGAGTTCAGACATATAAAGAGGTAATTTGGAGAGCGTTCTCGCCAATTTCGCATTGGTACGGAAATATGCAGGCATATTGGGCACATCATCCTTGGCAGGATAGTTGTCGGTTGCAAAAACTCCCTTAAAAAGGGTGTCTAATTTCCGGACAGAAGTTGCGGTATATCCCGCTCCTTGATCGCCCCACCAGCCGGAGTAGGTTGAACGTGGTGGGAAATAGTAACTAAACGTTTTGCTGGACAATGCCACGCCATTTACACCTAATGCTTGGAGTTCATCCCCTGCCGCAGTTACCATGGCAGAAATGGCATTACTTAGCTCATTGGCTCGAAATGTAAAAACCTCGGTAGTAGGTGGAATACTACGGGGCAATATTGCAAAGGGATCGTTTTTGAATATTTTCCAAGCTGCTTCGGTCGCCGAGTCAAACGTACTCAATTTGCCGGTCACTGGATACATCACTTCGTTTCCGAGCAGGAGGTCTCCGATTGTACCATCCGAGAAATGGTTTACGCCCCGATCGTCTTGCATGGCACGGATAAATGCCCGAATCCATTCGGAAATTTCATTCGACCAAACCGCCGAACTGGGACTTACACGTAAAAAGGTATCGTATTCAGGCACAAGAGAGCCATCGGCATAGGTCAGTAAGTCTGCGACATACTTAGATTTGATGTATTCTGGCAGATAATGAGGACTCAGCAATACGCTCCAATACAACCCTTTTTCTTTGCATAACCTGGCAAAATCTTGATAAAACCGAAAGTTGTATTGCTGTTTTTCTGGCTCGGTTGTCGCCCATGAGACTTCTAATTGCACCAATGCTCGCAGACTTCCTCCTTCCCACGTCCGAACGGGTTTCCCTGATGCCATCTCCGCCACAATCCGATCCAATAAAGGAGCTAAATCGGTTGCTTGTCCTGCAACTTGCCGATGAAGGGTTACGCCAATTTTGTACGCAGCTTGACTTTGCACGGGTTCGGCACCACCCATGAGGAATACCAACAGAAAGATGTTTAATGAGACGATAGTTTTCTTCACGATTTTCAGCTAAGGTTTGGATAAACGCTTACCGAATGTATGAAGACAACCAACGAATCCACAAGAAATGAAGACCCTCTTTGTTCACATGTTTCGGCACAAATGAGGGATTTTTCAAACAAATGAAGGAAAAGAAGGCGTGTTTTTCAGTTTGATACTTGGTTTTTATGCTTGACGGACACGCTCATCACATGCTTTTGGTTGCAGGTTTTATATAGTTCTTGGGAATTAGGGACTTTAAACAGCTCGTACAAAGCTTGTAAGTCTGTGTCAACATAAGAAGAAGCAACCCCCAGAAGCCGCGATAATAACTTTTTGTCCGGCAGGGTTTCGCAGTAAACAAAGTACCGAAAAGTACAGCCATAAATAATCTGAACGACGAGGTTATTAAGTGCTGCAATGCCTTCGACACGCTTATCCTTTGTGTTCTTCAGGATGTTTTTCCATTGATCAATGGAACGCTTTGTGACCCCCACCCAGTGCTCCCGTTTTCGGGGCATCTGTCCGCGTTGTTCATGGTTAAGAATTTCTTTGAACTCCTGATCTACGTAATAGAAGAGGTAATCAATTGGCTGTGTATTTATATCTGGTACGAGAACAGGCGGTTCTTCGGCAAAAGGCACGAGTTTTATTTTGTCAAATACCCATTCTTCCCAACCCTCTGGCGTGAGCGGTGTTCCTTGTAAATTAAGAACCAGTCCCCGTAACCGGAAGTTTTCTTCTCTAAGCCGACTAACCTCTATTTGTTGATCCTCACATTGTTTTTCTATCTGTTTTAAACTGGTTTTTAGGGCCGTTACTTCCTCCACTGCAGCGACTTTTTGTTTTTGGAGGTCCATTTCGTGCGTCATGTTCACTCGCTGTACTTCTTCATCGTGCGACCTCGCTTGGCCATTTAATTTGTATTGATGGCTTTCTTCAATCCGGCGTTTCTTCCGGACATACCACCACCCACCGATACTCCCCATACCCAATATGCCAAAAAAGACGCCCCAGTAAAGGGCCTCTGGCTTCCACACCTCTGCAAAGGGTGGGACACCTTGACTTTCGTGGCGGTTTGCCAAGAACAAAACCTCCTCATTACTTATTGCTCGATTGTATAGCCGCACTTCATCAATCGCTCCTAAAAGAGACCAGTCCATTTTTTCACCGAAGGCTCCAATGGAGACGGGTAGGTTGTAATCCACGAAATTATTGGGACCTTCGGAGGTGAAAATATTGGGGATTTGTTCTCGTGGTAGGCCATTCACAAATACTTGGAAGTGAGTTTTCTTGTCTTCAACAGGTGCAACCCGAACCACATAATGAAACGCGATGTTCGGTTTGAGATAAGGCATAAACAATTCAAAGCTGGACGTTGGTTCTACGTTTACCTTGGTATCATTCGAGGCAATAAACCGAAAGTCGCGCCCCAATCCATCCAATCGTGTCCAAAAACCACGTCCATGCTCAGCATGAGCATAAACCGCGTTGATGCCGCCTTTATTGGGAGTAAAAACGTCTTGTCGTTCAAAGTGGCTTAGTTGAACCCAAAAACTGAGGGTAAAGGGTGGCTTAAGAGCCAGTTTAGGGCTATAAGGAATGATTAGCCTGCCGGGATGTTTATGGCCTCCTATCGCCAAAGCATCACCAAATAAGGTTCTTCTTGTAAGTTGGGCGGAGCCTTGCAGTGTGCCCGTAAGATTGGGATCATTATCCGAACGGACTTGCACTCCTTCTCTGTTTTTTTCCGAGAAGGAAAAGTGCATCACCAAGCCTTTGGATAAACTTGGAGGTAAATTGGATTGAGATTTTAGGACAACAGGTGTAAAGACAAGCAATAGACCAATGTACCAACGTGTAAATATGTACCAGCGTGTAAATACCATTGTTTTTTCCACTTAAAATAAAACAAACTTTCGCCAACATCGCTTGGCAGGATATTTTGAGCAATAAATGGTCGGCTGCTCCCCAGTTTCGGTAAGTGGTGATGATTACGCCTTCCGTTTGCGTGAAGAAGTCGGTTTTAGGTGTGCGTGAAACGTATTAACCTCAATGGCTTTTTGGAGCATTTCCATTATGGCTTCTTCGGGCAATGCCTCGGAAGGAGAGCAGAAAAAGCTCCAGACTTGGGCGCGGCCTCGTTGTTCCAAATAGTGTTGCGCTTCCGAGATTTCCCGTGCCTGACAAAATCCCAACTCGGCTTCTCCTTTTTTAGAGACCGAGAGGTAGCACATCATGCGATGATGGTCATAGAAAGGCATACCCCAACGCATTTTCACGACAATCCCGCTGTGTGCTGCTAAAACAAGATCATGAAGGCGGTGTAAAACCGGCTGAAGACGTGCAGGTTGTGCTAAAATCCAAGACGTAGCCGAGTCATTAAGGTTTTCCCACATCGTTTATGCCCTGTGCTTCGTTTGATGCCCTGTTTTTGTGCATTGGTCGCGTTATTTTCCGAGTTCAATATACAGAAATTATGAATAACACAACAAAGTCTCGTATTTTATTAGACCATAAGGATGCTTAAAATTTACAGTATGTTGGACGATAAATGGATTTGCCGTTTTAGAACAATTTTATGGCCAAGTACAGCCATTTTCTTGCTTGGTTTTTTGGGGATGGCTTGTGGCGAGGGGCAAAGGTCGTTACCAGAAACCCCACAGCATACGGGGGAACCACAAGGGGTAGAAAAAGCCCTGCCCGATACCACCGAAGTAGATCCATATCGGTATGCGGAGATCGGTACACCACTTGGCAATATCGTAATTCGGCTGTATAACGAAACCGTAAAACACCGTGATAACTTTATCAAACTAACCGAATCGGGTTTTTACGATGGACTATACTTCCACCGTGTGATGCGTGGGTTGATGATTCAAGGCGGGGATCCCAACACCAAAAACGTAAATCCTGCCGATGATGGGCTTGGAGGGCCGGGTTACGTGATAGACTCCGAAATTTTACCGTATTCCTATCACAAGCGTGGCGAGGTCTGTGCTATCCAGTCGGTAGAAGTGCCCGGCAAGTCATCCGGAAGCCAGTTTTATATTGTACAAGGTGGAGATGCCATCCCGGAAATCATCTTAAACGACCAAGAACAACAAGTTCGGGAGCAAACGGGCATAAAGACCTTCCATTATTCCCAAGAAGCCCGCCAGCATTACCTACGTGAAGGCGGTGCGCCATGGTTAGACCTACAATATACTTGTTTTGGCGAAGTGGTTTCTGGTCTTGATGCTCTGGATCGCTTGGCACACTTAGAGACCCCCCGAACCACAAACGAAATACTCAACGAACCAAGCCTTTTAGATCGCCCAAAGCAAATCCAAAAGGCCAAAATGACCATAAAAATGCTGGAACAACCACCCAAATTACCCCAAAGAACAAACAAAAAAGCCCGACCAAATTGATCAGGCTGGGTCGGGATGGCGGGATTCGAACCCACGACCTCTTCGTCCCGAACGAAGCGCGCTACCGGACTGCGCTACATCCCGTTTTAAATGGGTCAATAAAATAATCATTGGAAAAGCCTCTTGCAATTCCATTCTCCTCTTGGAAGCCGCTCTTTACCCAATTTTCGGTTTTTTATACCCAATAATTGCAACATCCCTTTGTGAAGTTCTTGCAATTATCGCTATTTCGACTTACATTCTTAACCATAAGGTAAAACGTATTTTGTACAACGTTCAAATAAACGCATGACTTCCTGATTATCCCAATATCCGAATAAAAGCACTGCCCCAAAACCAAGCAGTAGTCTTTTTCTTAAGACGGACTTTCCTCATTCTTCCGGATCAACGTTCCGGATTGTTTTATGCTATCAGGCACGCGCGGACGCAGCCTCGCGATACGAATTACCTTATCTAAGTGCCAGATTATTAATAGCATAAATAAATAAAACAATGAAGTACCGCTGGTTGTTACCCCAACCGGAGCATTCTCATCTGGTTCAGGCATTGTGCGACCAACTAAATGGCCTGCCGCCTGCACTAGGAAGGGTGCTTTCGTTACGGGGAATTGAGACCTATGATGAGGCAAAGCGCTTTTTTCGCCCATCCTTAGATGACCTGCACGACCCGTTCCTAATGAAAGACATGGATGTGGCTGCAGAACGTCTCCAAAAGGCCATATTACAGGGAGAAAAGGTGGTGGTATATGGCGACTACGACGTTGACGGGACAACCGCAACCGCACTGATGGTCAGTTTTCTTCGTCAACATGGCTTGGATACCGAGTTTTTTATTCCAGATCGCTATGCCGATGGATATGGACTTTGTTTTAGAGGCATTGACTTTGCCGCTTTCAGAGGGGCAACCTTGCTGATTTCGTTGGATTGTGGCATTACAGGACATGCGGCGGCGGATTATTGCCGCGAAAAAGGAATTGATTTGGTGATTTGTGACCATCACAATGCCGAAGAAGCCATTCCTGATGCCTTAGCTGTATTGGATCCTAAACGTCCAGATTGCAACTACCCGTTCAAAGAACTTACCGGATGTGGCGTTGGGTTTAAGCTCATTCAGGCGACACTCAGTAAGTTGGGAAGCCCACGAGACGAAGCTTGGGAGTATTTAGATTTGGTGGCCTTGGCTATTGCATCGGACATTGTGCCCATTCTGGGCGAGAACCGTTTGTTGATGTACGAAGGCTTGCGGCGTATCCAGACCAACCCACGCATTGGACTACGCATGTTGGCTTTGCAAGGTGGGCAAGACCTAACGGCATGTTCTACCTCCCAAATCGTTTTTGGAATCGGGCCACGCATCAATGCTGCCGGAAGAATGGGGGACGCTGCCGAGGCCGTAGAACTCATGATTGCAACAAACCACGACCGCGCCTTGAAACAAGCACAGCGCCTTGAGAAACTGAATGGCGAACGTAGGCTCATGGATACCAAGACCTTTGAAGAAGCGGTTCAGTTAATGGAAAGCCGTGCTTCTACTTGCACACAACATGCCATCGTCCTCCACCATTCAGGCTGGCACTTGGGCGTTATTGGCATTGTGGCAAGCCGGCTTGTAGAACGCTTTTACCGGCCTACCGTTTTGCTCACAACGGCAAATGGCATGGCAAAGGGGTCTGCAAGAAGTGTGCAAGGATACAGTATTTATGACGCAATACGGTCTTGTGACCATCTTCTCTCTAAGTTTGGAGGCCATGCGTTTGCAGCCGGTCTTACCCTACCCGAATCCAACCTACAAGCCTTTACCGAGGCGCTTAACGAGGTTGTCAGCAAGACTATCCAACCGAACCAATTGAAAGCCGAAATTGTGGTGGATGCACCGCTTTATTTAAAGGACATCACCCCTCGGTTTAAGCGGATTCTGGAACAATTTGGACCATTTGGGCCACAAAACCGCCAACCTGTGTTTATCGGACAAAGCGTTCACGTAAAATCTCAACCCACGTTGGTAGGACGTGACGGCCACCTCAAGTTTCAGGTACAACAGGGGAAAAATGGGGAAACGTCTCCCACGTTTGATGTGATCGGCTTTGGGCTACATGCGCTTTATCCCACCGTTCGCGAGAGCCTACAACACGGGAAGCCCTTGGACATGCTGTTTACGATTGATGAAAATACGTTTATGGGGCAGACGTCTTTCCAACTCCGTGCAAAAGACCTGAAGTTAGCCGACACCGTATAGGGATCGCCCAAAGTTCCCAGACAAGTGCGTTTACATGGTTAATTTGCGTGAACCTATTGTCAATCTTTTATCTAAAAGGTCTTTTAAAGCAAGGATCAAAGACAAAGCAATAGGCGCTGGCGGAGGATTACTGTTTAACGTAAAGTGGCGTTCTGTGTGAATTTGCAACTTGGATGCCTGTTAAAAGGGCTAAGCGTATAAATTTTAAAGGATTTTGATCCAGAAAGCGCTTCATTAACAGTGTCAATATTTGATTCTATCACCACTTCGTCTTAATTTTACTGTTCTAAATAATCCTTTTGATTCTTGTAAACAAACCTCAACAAACGGAGTTATTCGCTATGTCAACCATCAGAAATCAAGTTTTGTCCATCATCATTGACAAATTGGGTGTGGACGATGCCGATGTCACCGATGACGCATCTTTCACCAATGACTTGGGTGCAGATTCTTTGGACACCGTAGAATTGATCATGGAACTTGAAAAAGCTTTCAACATCTCTATTCCCGATGGGGATGCAGAACAAATCGCAACGGTCGGAGATGCGGTAAGCTATATTGAAGGCCGCGTTAATGCCTAAGCAAGCGGTTCTTTAGCTTTTTACCCGATGGCACTTGGTTCTATCGGGTATTTTTTTGCGCAAAATGTGTGTTAGCCAAAACGCATAAACGCTACGAAAACAAGTTTTTAGGCCAAGACTATTCATCAAGCAGCATCAATTGATTATCTTCTTGTTCCATTAGCGCCATTCCAGCATGAATAAAATACGCACCACCCTGTTTTTGGGGTTGATCTGGCTGATCCCTTGTATGAGCCAGCCCAACTGCCCGGTTGACGCGCCCATCAAGAACGACGAATCCGTTTTTTACCAAATAGTCCCCGGTCCACACCAAGTCCGATTGGTGGATGACGGCGCTTTGGCCATGCAATTGCGTTTAGACATGATTGAGCGGGCACACTGTTTCATCCTCTTGGAATACATTATTTACTATACCGACGAAGCGGGAAGAATGGTGGCGCAGGCATTGATCGAAAAAAAGCGAAAGCATCCCCACGTCCGAATCCGGCTCTTATTGGATGCTCCACCACCCGTTTGGGTGATGTTGGACGATTATCACGTCTCCCAACTAATTAAAAACGGGATTGAGGTGCGGTACTACAATCCCGGTTGGAACCTCCGCACGGTGACGCACCGCAACCATCGTAAGCTGTTTATGACCGAGCAAGAAGCCATCACGGGTGGCCGGAATATTGGCAATCACTACTTTGATTTAAGCGATGCCTTCAATTTTGACGACCGTGAGATTTGGCTAAAAGGCCCCGGACTTCGGGCCTTGGCCGAGGTTTTTGAGGTGTATTGGCACGCAAGGCCGGTAAAGACACCCAAGTGGCCGCTCCCGCCCGATCCTCACGCCATGAGCAGAGAGCCGCTTTTTATAGACGAGACGCAGGAGACAGGGCTATTTTGGCCGCCAACGGATGGTGGAATAGTGGATAAAACCCGTTTTTTAGAACTTCAGGCCGCTTACACGGAGAAAAAAAATCGAGCTTTAGATTTTATTACCCCAAACGACCGAGACCGCTTTTTAAAAACCCGTATTTATGAGATTGCATCTTTACAGAGTCCGAACGAACCTACTTTTCTGGTAGATACCTTGTCGTTCATCTCGGATCATCCTGATTTTCATCATCCCAATGCAAATGTTACCGGGCTTGCAGCCTATCCGTTTATGCGCACTGCCAGAGACAGTGTTTGGTTGGAAAATGGGTATTTTATCCCTCAAAAAGCCGAAAAACGCATGATTCGGGAATTATTGGCCAACAACGTGCAAGTTCGGCTCCTCACAAATAGCAGGGCCTCTACCAACGAATTTGCACCCAATACCCTCACCCAATGGCGGGCAAAAGAATTGGGACGAAGTGGTTTAAAAACATGGCTTTACTTTGGCAAAATCCCAACCATTTTTTTGCCAGACACTACATTTTCGAAAAACGCTGTGTGGACAACCCATGCGAAGACGATTTTGGTGGACAACCGCGATACTTGGATTGGAACCATGAACTTTGATCCTCGATCCATACGCCGACTGAATGCAGAAATGAGCATTATTGTACACAACAATCCCGTTTTTGCCCAGCATGTAAGTTCGCATATTTACGAACGTTTGGCGCAGGCACGTCCGATGAACCTATATGGCCCAGATGCCCGCGAGCGCCTAAAATCGGCCAAACAATGGTTTAAAGTGCTGTTTTTGCATTTTGGTGTCGCCGTCGCAGAAAGCCAGTTCTAAAGCTGCTAACGTGGTTTTTCGGAATTTGAAGCGTATTGATCCACCCATTCAGCAAAAAAAGCAAGGGACGCGGGATTGCGCATGGCTCCTTTGTGTGCGGCTTTTTCGGCTGGTATGCCCATTAACATTTTTTTTATGGGCGTTTCCATTTTTTTCCCGCTTATGGTATAAGGGATTTCTGGAACCGCAAAAATGGCATCTGGGATATGGCGGGGCGAATACGTTTTTCGCAAAACCTGGCAAATCTGTGCCTGAAGGCTCTCGTCTAAGTTGGCTCCTTCCGCGAGTACCACAAAGAGCGGCATAAACGAAGGACTTGTAGCCGTTGCCTCCTTAAAAACCACCAAAGCATCCTTCACCTCCGGCACTTGCTCCAATGCCCGATAGACCTCGGCAGTTCCAATCCGAACCCCGTCTCGGTTCAGCGTCGCATCCGAGCGGCCTAAGATCACAACCGTATTCCGCGACGTCAGTTTTACCCAATCGCCATGCCGCCATACCCCCTCGAAGACCTCGAAATAACTTTCCCGATACCTTTTTTTGTCAGGGTCGTTCCAAAAAAATACGGGCATAGAGGGCATCGGGCGGATAATGACCATTTCGCCTACGGCCTCGCTAACGGTCAATCCTGCTTCATCAAACGCATAAAGGGCACAACCCAAAGCCCGCCGTTGGATCTCGCCCAAATATACAGGTTTAAGCGGGACGCCACCCACAAAAGCCGAGCAGACGTCGGTCCCCCCACTCATCGAAATAGGCCAAACATCAGGCTTCAGATGCTCGGAAAGCCATGCGAAACCCTCCGGCGGCAGCGGCGAACCCGTAGAACTGACCGAGCGCAAACCGCTGAGATTGTACCTTTCTCGTGGTGAGAGACCATCTTTCCTGCAAGCCATAATAAAAGGTGCACTTGTCCCAAAATGATTAATCCTTAGCGATGCCGCCATTTTCCAAAGGCTGTTCAAGTCTGGAAAGGCGGGGCTTCCATCATACAAAACGGCTGTTGCACCCGCCAACAAGGACGCTTGCACAAAGTTCCACATCATCCATCCTGTGGTGGTGTACCAAAAAAAGCGTTCGCCGGGCTTAACGTCATTGTGGAACGTCAGGTATTTGAGGTGTTCCAACAACGTCCCACCATGCGAATGGGCAATCGCCTTTGGAGGCCCTGTCGTACCCGATGAATACAAAACCCAGATGGGGTGCGAAAATGGGACAGGACGGAAATTCAATTCTTTTATCGGACGCACCATAACGGCCCGCCAAGTGGTGGAGGGCGTAGGCCAATTGGCCTTGTTTTCCGACAACAATAGCACATTTTTGACAGATGGAAGCGCGTTGATTAACCCCTGAACAACTTCGGTTTTGTCAAAGATTTTTCCGCCATATTGCGCCTTTGTGGTCGCCAAAAGCACTTTTGGGGCAATTTGCTGGAACCGCTCCACCACACTTTCGGCCCCAAAATCCGGTGAACAGCTGCTCCATACTGCACCAATCGAAGATGCCGCCAAAAAGCCGATGGTTGCCTCCGGAACCGTAGGCAAATAGGCCGCCACACAGTCTCCAATACCAATCCCTTGCTCCACCAACCAATCCGCCAACCGAGAAACGGCCTGCGCCAACTCCTCCCAAGAAACCTCGTAGCCTTCCCCGCTTTCGTTCCTAAAAACAAGGGCCGGATGCGCCGCTGTTCGTTGTCGGAAAACATGCTCGGCATAGTTCAAGGTACTGCCTTCAAACCAAGTTGTATCTGGCATCTCATGCTCGGAGCATACCTGTTGATAAGGTTGATGAAACCGGACATTAAAATATTCTGCCAAAAATGCCCAAAATGTGGGAATTTCCGCCACCGACCATGCCCAGAGTGCGTCATAATCGTCGAATAACAAACCTTTGTGGATCGCAAGCCAACGGATATACTGAGTGATATTGGCCTGTTCGATGGTTTTGGCATTTGGTTGCCACAAAACCGGAGGGGTATCAGAAACCATAGTCGTATCTGTTTTACGGTCATAATCAATTAACGTGTCTTATGAAGCTATCGCCGCCCGAAGAGAAATTACGATTGTTTAAAGCGGATCCAATCCCAAAAGTTAAACGTCAAAATCTAAATAGATCGCTTTAGAAACCATAAAAAGTTATGCGACAACCCGTTTTTGTCCCGACAATGTGTAAATTCCAAAACAACCACTAGTGGATTTTACCCATTTGCGCACGCACAAGCCCATACAAACCATGACGCAGCATCGCCAAGCACTTGCAAATGCCCTCAAACAGGAAGCGCTCCGGCTTGGATTCTCGGCGTGCGGAATTTCTGAGGCCGCTTGTTTAGATGAAGAAGCCCGTAGGTTGGAGGCATGGCTAAAGGCCGGACACCATGCAAGTATGCGTTGGATGGAGGGGCATTTTGATAAACGTACCGATCCCCGGAAATTGGTTGAAGGCGCAAAAACGGTCATCTCTGTCGTACATACCTACTACCAACCCATAGAAAGACCAAAGGATATCGAGATCGGAAAAATCAGCCGTTATGCTTGGGGGGACGATTACCACGAGGTGCTTAAGGACAAACTTCTACACTTATACCACTGGCTGGAAGAGCAAGCAGGTGAAGTAAACGGACGGGCATTTGTAGATTCTGCTCCTGTGATGGACAAAGTCTGGGCAGCCCGTAGCGGTCTGGGCTGGATTGGTAAGAATACAAACCTCATTTCTCGGAAACTCGGCTCTTTTTTCTTTATTGGGGAGTTGATTGTGGATGTGGCACTGCCGCCAGATAGCCCCTTGCCAGACTATTGCGGCTCTTGTACCCGTTGCATAGACGCTTGCCCCACCGATGCCATCCACCCGCAAGGGTTTGTACAGTCCGAAAAGTGCATTTCTTATTGGACAATTGAACATCGAGGAGAGGGCACAACAAATACGCTCTCGCAGCAATTCGACGGTTGGATTTTTGGATGCGATGTCTGCCAAGAGATATGCCCTTGGAATAAGTTCAAAAAATACAATACCGAGCCAAGGTTTGATGCACGTGAGGGCATGGCAGATAGCACCGTTCGGGAGTGGATGGAGTTGGACTTGGAGGCGTTTCGGAGGCGCTTTAAAGGCAATCCCATCAAACGCGCCAAATACGAAGGCTTCCGCCGGAACCTACTCTGGGCCTTAAAAGATAGAGATACCTTTTGAAAATAATTGATTTCCTTAGCCCTGCTTCAAAAACTTATGTGCGTTATGGGGTTACCCATGCAAAGAGAGACCAAAAACAAAAACCGTTCTCGTTGGGCTTCATCGTAAATTTTGATTGTATTTTGAATGTCAATTCCTGAATAAAGACAAAGCACCATCGGGGTTACATACCTGAAGTACTTTATTAACAACAGTTTAGAATCAAAAACTTACGATGTTTGTCATTCAAAGCTAAAGCCGCCTGTCATTTGGTATTCACTATCTCCGCCCTGAAGGACGGCATTAATGTTCAATTTCTCGGCTTATAGGCTCGAAAAGGCCGCCTAAGCAATACACCCCATGCTTGATCGTAAGGATGCACCTCTTGAACTTCTTGCCCGTTTCGATACACCGGATGCCCCTCGTTTTTCCACTTAAAGATAGACCCTTCTAAGTTCTGCACATTAGAAAAGCCCGCTTTTTGCATTCGGCTAACCACTTTTGCAGACCGATACCCCACCGAGCAATACACCACAATAGGCGTATCTTTTGCGAGATGCAAAGTGGAAAAGTCCACCAACTCCGGATTGATATGAATTGCTGTTTGAAGATGACTTACGCCAAATTCATCTTGATTTCGAGCGTCTAAAAGAACAGGTTGACTTTCTTTGGGATTCGCCAACCAAGCAGCCAACTGGGACGTGGACAACTGTTTGGCCTCTGGGAAAGTGGAACGCACCAATTGCGTGATCATGCGCCAAGAAATTTCTTGTCCGCAACAAAATGGAACCGCTGCTAAGATCAGGGCGACTCCGAAAATCAGACGTTTCATTCTCATACGTTGTTTTTAGGAAGTAAGCCTTCTTTCAACAAAAACGGGAACCAGATGGCTCCCGCTTTATTCAAAATTAATGACCATTATGCCTTAGGCATGTGACACAAAATAGATGCCTAACCCTATGGTATAAAGTACCGAAATCCCCAAATACGACCAGAACAACACATGGCACCAGCGGCTTTTCTCATGCGAGAGGTGTAGATAGAAAGCACACAAAATACCCACCATCATCATGACAACATGGCCGCGTGGCTCACCTACAAACAACTTGGTGAGCATTACAACCGAGATTACCCATAGAAGAATACTGAAAACAGGCAATAAGAAAGGATACATCTTATCGAGTTCATCCATAAAGGTGCGAATAGGACGGGTAATTGTTTTCATGGCAGTCAGTGGTTAAGAGGTTAGGAGTAGGATTGAGGGAATAAACGGTATCTTTTAAACATTAAAACGTTTTGCATTATCAAATTGTTACCTCAATGTTACCAAATTATAAACAACTTTATAAAAAAGCAAGTCCTGAAGCGCTTTTGACGAACAAAAAAAGGAATTTTCTTGCGGTGAGGCCATTTATCGGGCATCATTTCCGGTCTTTGACTAAATTAAAGTTTGCTATAAATGTGGGCCACAAGAACGTACCACCTGCCTTATGCCGCCAATTTGGTTGGCCTCACCACAAACTATCCTCTTTTTAACGCGCCATGTCTCGTCATATTTATACGGTATTAGGCACACGTCCTCAGTTTGTCAAGGCCACGATGGTGAGTATGGCCTTAGCCCGTGCGGGTATTAAGGAATCCATCATCCATACAGGCCAACACTATGATACCGCCTTAGACCGAACATTTTTCGAGGAAATCCAAATGCCACCTCCAGTCGTAAACCTTGGCGTGGGGAGCGGGTCTCATGCGTGGCAAGTGGGTACGATGATGATCCGGTTGGAGGCATGGCTTCTGGAGCAAAAAAAACGGCCTGATGCGGTTTTGGTGTATGGCGATACAAACAGCACCTTGGCCGGAGCATTGGTGGCCGCCAAACTGAACCTTCCGGTGGCTCATATTGAGGCAGGTCTTAGGAGTTTCAACCGCAACATGCCCGAAGAAACCAACCGTATTCTTACAGATGCTGTGGCCCGATGGTGTTTTTGCCCCACCGAGACCGCCGTAGCGCACCTCCGCAGCGAAGGTAAAGGAAGTGGCGTCTTTTTGTGTGGCGATGTCATGCACGATGCCACTCGGTATTTTGGTGAGCAAGCTGCGGGACAAATGCCCACTTTTGGGCCTCGACCCTATGCCGTTGTGACGATTCACCGTGCGGAAAACACCGACGACCCAGCACGATTTCATGCGCTTTGGGATGCCTTATCTCGCATCAATCTACCTTTGCTATGGCCCCTTCACCCTCGTACCCGCCACCTTATAGCCGCACGCACTTTGCCACCAAGTCTGCAAATTCTGCCCCCTTTGGGCTATAAAGACATGCTCCGGCTTGTCCGAAATGCGCAAGTAGTGATTACGGATTCTGGCGGCTTACAAAAAGAAGCCTATTGGCTGGGTGTTCCGTGCATTACCCTACGCAACGAAACCGAGTGGCCGGAAACCCTACACAACGATTGGAACCGGCTGGCGGGGAATCATTTGGCCGCATTGCCGGAAATGATCACCCAACGGCCTACCGTTAGCCGTACATCTTTTGGGACGGTAGATGGGGAATGGGCAAGTACCCGCATCGCACGCATTCTTTTAGACGAATTGCGCCATGTCTAAAAATCCCCCAAAAGATGCACAAAGGCGCATTCTCGGCATCTTCAAAACAAGCGGTATTCACAGTATTGGGACGTTTCTGAACAAGTTATTGCTTTTGTCCTTGGTTCCCCTGTATTCATACTTGCTGCCCACCCAAGATACGGGCCTCATTGGATTAATGGATACCGCCGAACAGTTTTTGATTGCCTTGCTCATTCTGGGTCAGGGGCAAGCATTTGTATGGCAATATAAACAAGAGCCGGATCGTAAGACCCTCACGCGCTTGGTCTCTACCAGTGTTTGGTTTATGCTGCTCGTTAGCATCTTGGGGATTGGTGGACTGGTGCTATTTGCCTCGAAAACCACTCCTCTGATCCTCAACACGGCCCATCCGCTACAAGGTTTGGCCTTTGGTTGGTTGATGGTTGGCTTGTTTTTTCGGAACTTACAGAGCCTTGCAGTCAACTATTTGCGGGCAGACCGGAAAGCAATTTCCTTGGAAACGGCCAACCTTGTGGGCACGGCACTCTTTGTTGGGCTGAATTTTGTCTTGCTTGCTTGGTTTAAGGTGGGCGTCTCGGCTCTTTTTGTAACACGGCTTTTACTGCTTCTACCTGTTTTGGTGGTTGCCGGATGGTTTATCCGTCCCTACCTACGGTTCGTGTGGGATGCTACGCTATTGAAGAAAATGCTCCGGTATGGCTTACCCATTACCATTACAGCGATGGCGTATCCCATTCTCAACTTTGCAGATCGGTACATGATTGCCACCTTGATTGATCCCTCCGGCCATCTAAACGGCATCTACGAGATTTCGTATAAATTTGGAATGATCCCCAGTATGCTCTTGGTGGGGCCTTTTTTGCAGGCTTGGCAACCAGCACTCTACGACAAAACCGATGAACAGAGCCGGAACGTGGTATATCGGCGCTTGTTGTTGTATGTCACCTTTGCGGCGGCTGTTCTTTGGCTGGGGCTTTCCGTTATGCAAACCGAGCTTTTACACATTTTTTCCAAGCCGGCCTATTATAGTGGTAGCGCCATTATTCCTTGGGTAGCGGCCTCGAATGTATTTTACGGCTTGGGATGGATTGTCGTAGCGGGATTGGCGGTACAGGCCAAGACGGTTTTTATGGGAGTTTGGACAGCCCTTGCCGCATTACTCAACATCCTGCTCAACTTTTGGTGGCTACCGATTTTTGGCATGATGGGTGCAGCTTATGCCACAACGGCTGCCTTTATCTTTATTTTTATTGGATTTGCGGGATATTCCAAACTCAAACTAAAGATCACTTTTCCTTATGTACGCTGGCTGGGGCTATGTGTTATGGCTGTTGCGGGATATGGCATCGTTATCACCTTAGTCAACCTCACCAATGTCTGGCTTTCGGTAGTGGTCAAGGGTCTGCTCTGCCTGCCCGTTATCCTTGGCATGGCATTTTGGGTGGGTCTCCGGAACCCCAAAGACCTCTTCAACTTACTAAAACAAAAATAGGCTACCCATTATCAATTCAACGCCATTTCGCAATTTCGACTTGGTTCTTCATGGATTCCATTACTATCTTATGGGTCTAAATGAGTTTTTGAGTTTTCCTTTATCCCTATCCAAATATTTGTTTGGTGCAGAAAAAGGATCCGGGTAGGGCAAGTCCTGTACGGTTCGCTCCCTCTCAACCCCGCCAGGACCGGAAGGTAGCAACGGTAGGAGGTCGTAGCAACGCGATACAGTCAGCTTGCCCTTTTTTTATGGCCATACATTCACCGCGTACCCCTTTTTGTTGCTTTTAGATCTTCGTTTATACGCCATGAACCACACCTTATGCGCGTATCCAAGCGAAAAGTAGCCTATTTATCCTTTACACTCCATGACAGTTTATACCTTTTTGTTTTTAATCGGCGGCTTGGTGTTGTTGGTTTATGGTGCGGATGCCTTGGTGAAAGGTGCATCGAGATTGGCGCTCGCCTTGGGTATTTCGCCCATTATTATTGGCCTTACGGTAGTTTCTTTCGGAACCAGTGCGCCAGAGTTGGCAGTGAGTACGCAGGCCGCTTGGGCTGGTCAGGCGGATCTGGGCGTTGGAAATGTGGTGGGGAGCAATATCTTTAATGTCTTGTTTATTTTAGGTTTATCCGCACTCATTGTACCATTAGTGGTACATACACAACTCATCCGGATAGACGTTCCTGTGATGATTGGCACGGCTTTGTTGTTTTTTGTTTTTGCCTTGGATGGGCAGTTGGCCAAGTGGGAAGCGGCTATTTTAACCCTTGGTGCAGTTGCCTATACGTGGTTCCAGATCTACCTGAGTCGGAAAGAGAAACAAAGTGCTTTAGAACAAGAATTTGAGGCGGAACTATCGCAAGAACCCCGAACCGGAACACTTGTAAACATCGGTTGGATTGTTTTGGGTTTGGTAATGTTGGTCTTGGGTTCTAATTGGTTGGTGGATGCTGCGATCACCATCGCACGGGTTTTGGGTATCTCGGAGTTGATTATTGGATTAACCATTGTTGCTATTGGGACTTCTTTGCCAGAAGTTGCGACCTCGATTGCTGCTGCACTAAAAGGAGAACGGGATATTGCTGTAGGAAATGTGGTGGGGAGCAATATTTTTAATATCCTTACTGTATTGGGAATTTCCGGCTTGCTGTCTCCAAAAGCTATCAATATCTCGGATGCTGCTGTGGCCTTCGACATTCCGGTTATGATTGCCATCTCGGTGGCCTGTTTCCCCATTTTCTTTAAAGGCTTAGAAATTACCCGCTTCCGTGGGGCCTTGTTTTTCTTTTACTATATTGTTTATACGCTCTACCTTATTCTGGCACATACCAAACACGATGCGCTTTCTACGTTTAGTACGGCCATGTGGTATTTTGTCCTGCCTCTTACCGCGCTTACGTTGGGATGGTACTTGATTGGCGGGATCAAAGAGAGGCGCTCGGAAATTTCTTAAGGCACCGTTTATTTTAAAACCCAAAGGCGTACCTTACGCTGTAAAACGGGCTTTTGTTGAAATAAATTGGTTTTTATGTCAAACCACATGAAAAATCCTGTATTAACTTCCGGTATTCAGCCGAGTGGTATTTTACACATCGGAAATTATTTTGGCGCTCTCCGGCAAAACATCGCATTGGGCAACCAATATGGCGGATATTTTTTTATCGTCAACTACCATGCCCTCACCTCGGTAAACAACCGCGAGGAGTTGTCCCAGTATAGCTTTGACGTGGCCTTAGATTACTTGGCCTTGGGGCTTGATCCTACAAAAGCAAACCTATTTTTGCAGTCCGATGTACCACAATTGGGTGAATTAACTTGGATTTTTCTGTGTTTAACGCCCATCTCGCTCCTCGAAAAAGGTGTGGCGTATAAAGACAAGATTGCCAATGGCCTAAGCCCAAATGCAGGCTTGTTTACGTACCCTATTCTCCAAGCCGCAGATATTTTGGTCTATGGCGGCACGTTGGTTCCGGTCGGGCAAGACCAAAAGCAGAATATCGAAATTTGTCGCGATACCGCCGAGCGCTTTAACCGGATTTTTGCACCAGATGACCCGATTTTCCCGATGCCGGAGCCTTACATTCTGGAGGATGTGGCGGTTGTTCCGGGGCTGGATGGTCGTAAGATGTCTAAGAGCTACGGAAATACGATTGGGATTTTTGATGAGGGTCAAGTGCTTAAAAAGAAAGTGATGAGCATTGTCACTGATTCTACGCCGCTAGAAGAACCCAAAGACCCCGAGAAGGACAATGTTTTTGCGATGATACGGCTCTTTGCCTCCGCAGAGAAACAGGCAGAAATTGCAGAGGCTTATCGGGCAGGCGGTTTTGGTTATGGTCATGCCAAGAAAGAACTACTCTCGCTGATCAACGCTTATTTTGGCGAGGCGCGGGAGAAACGGCACACATTGGCACTGCAACCCGATTTTGTACGGGATGTCTTGCGGGAAGGCGCAAAAAAAGCAACCGCAACCGCAGAAGCCTACATGATGCGGGTTCGGGAGGCAGTAGGGCTGATGCGCGTATAAAAACCTTGTACTTACAATACAGATGCTGCAAGAGTTGTTGCCCCCAAAGGCTCACCCATTAAGGTAGCAGATGTGCTTCCGGTAATTCGAACGTTGATGTATTGTCCGGGTTGGAAGTCGTGCGCATCAAAAATAACGACTTTATTGGCGTCCGTTCGTCCAAAAAGCTGATCAGCACGTCTTTTGGAAGTGCCCTCCACCAAAATGGTTTGTAAACTGCCTACATCGGCACGGTTTTTCTCGGCAGCAATGCGCGTTTGGAGGTCAATAATTTCGGAAAGACGTCGCTTCTTCAGGTCTTCGGGAATGTCATCTTGATACTTACGGGCGGCATAGGTTCCAGGACGCTCCGAATACATAAACATATAGGCATGGTCGTAACGCACATGTTCCAACAACGAGAGTGTCTCGCGGTGTTCTTCCTCGGTCTCGCCACAAAAACCAGCAATGATATCGGTAGAAAGGGAGAGGTTGGGAACAATACGATAGGCTTTTTCCACCAATTCCAAATATTGTTCGCGGGAGTACGTCCGGCGCATCCGACGAAGCATTTCTGTATTGCCGTGCTGAACCGGTAAATGTATGTAATTACAGATGTTAGACCGCTCGGCATGAACGTGTAACAACTCTTCTGAACAATCCTTGGGATGGCTGGTGGAGTAGCGAATCCGCAATTCTGGAGAAAGTAAACTAATGCGGTAGAGCAACTCGGCGAATGAAACGGCTGTTCCATCTTGCTCGAAACGATAAGAGTTTACGTTTTGCCCCAGAACCGTTACCTCTTTATACCCGCGCTCCAATAAATCGGCACATTCTGCCAAGATACTTGTCACCGGACGGCTTCGCTCGCGCCCACGTGTAAACGGAACCACACAAAACGAACACATGTTGTTACAGCCCCGCATAATGGAAACAAAGGCCGAAATGCCATTCGAGTCGTAGCGGACAGGCGCAATATCGGCATAGGTTTCTTCTTTGGAGAGTTGGACATTCACCGCCGCTTGCCCCCTCAAATCGCGCTCTCCGATTAGTCGTGGCAGGTCTCGGTAGGCATCTGGCCCCACAACCAAGTCCACCAATTTCTCTTCTTCCAAAAGTTTGTGTCGTAACCGCTCGGCCATGCATCCCAACACCCCAATCAATAAATCCGGATTTTCTTTGCGTTTTTTTGCACGAAAAACCCCCAGTCGCTGACGAACTTTTTGCTCGGCATTTTCGCGGATGGCACAAGTATTCAGCAAAACCACATCCGCCTGCATTGGGTCGCTCGTCAGGCCATACCCACCCTCTTGCAGCACGGCGGCCACCACCTCGGAGTCTGCCACGTTCATTTGGCAACCATAGGTTTCTAAATAGAGTTTGCGACCATTGGTTCCAGCCGTCTCGGACACCACTTTGGGCGCATCAAGGTTGTCCAGTACGTCGAGGTCTTGGATTAAATTCATGGGTGAACGGGGTAAGTTTATATAAGGACGTAAAAGCTACCATCATATTTTGAGGTTCGCAAGGTGTAGGAGGCCATAAATGCACGAATCAGGCTAAAATTCGTAACGAAAGGGCTTGTATTATCTTGAGGAACGCTGTAAAATACCACTGAACCAAAGCCCAATCACCACATCATGTCACGTATTTTTTCTCTTTACATTGTCCTGACGTTATTCTTGACCTTCGGCATCGGGTGCAATCGCACGCATGTTGTACCGGGCGGGATAGACCTTTCTGAGCCTCGGCTGATGACCTCATGGGGCCATGCAGAGGCTGTACTCTCTCTTGCAGTATCATCTGACGGAGAACACCTTTTAACTGGTAGCGCAGATTATACGGCTCGATTTTGGGACGTGAGTAGCCGAAAAGAACTTTGGCGATTTGTGGGCCACGAAGGGGCCGTCATTGCAACAGCCCTTTCGCCAGATGGAAAGACCGCTTTGACGGGCGGAGAAGACCGCAAAATCTGTATGTGGAACTTGGAATCGGGTGTGCAAGAAAAGTGCTTCGAGGCACATGGTGCGGGTGTGCTTGATCTGGAGTATGCACCGGATGGAAGCCGCTTTGCATCTGCCAGCGAAGACGGGAGCGCCCGCATTTGGGAGGCTACCGGTGCTTTACAACAAACGCTAAAAAACCATACCGATTTTGTTGAATCGGTGTCGTTTTCTCAAGACGGCAAACAGGTGGTTACAGCCAGTTTGGATGGAACGGCGGTGGTTTGGGAGGCCACAACCGGACAAAAAGTCCAAACCTTCAGAAACCACAAATCTGAAGTTTGGGATGCAGTATTTAGTCCGGCGGATAACCTGATCGCCTCGGCAAGTGCAGACCGTACCATTCTGCGTTGGCGCGTTCGTGGGGATACGGTACAGACCTTAGCGCCCATTTCGGTAAATTGGACGGGGTGGGAGTCCTTGGCTTTTGCAAAAGATGGGCAACATTTCGTAGCCGCCAATAGCGATAAAACAGCAAGGGTTTTCCGTACCTCTGATGGGGTCGAAATCCGAAAGTTGGAAGGACACACAGGACGTATTTGGTCGGTGGTATTCGATCCTAAAGGCCGTTATATTGCAACGGCCAGTGGTGACCGTACAGTTCGGTTGTGGTCGGTGGATACCGGAAAGGAAACGGGGCAATTGGGACAGCCGAATACACTTGTGACGGGTGTGGCGTTTAGCCCAGACCAAAAGAAGGCATTCGTTTTCCGCCTCGACCACACGCTCTACACTTGGCAGACCGATCAAGGGGCTAAACCTTTTCAATTAGGAAGCGGGGATACAGGCGTTTCTCACTTTTCTACAGACGGCAATACCGTTTTGGTTTCTGGCCCAAATGATACTGCTATTCTTTGGGATACCCGTAGTGGCCGGAAAATACAATCGTTTGTGCAGGTCAATAAGTTTAAACTTGCTGCGGGTGCTGTTTCTCCAGATGGGAAATGGGTGGCCTTTGGTGAGACGGACGGAACCGTGTCGCTCTATCAATCGGCTTCGGGAGCCCTCCGTAAACGCTTGGGCAAAAAAGCAAGTCCGGCAAACCATGTCGCTTTTTCTGGAAAAGGAGATGCCCTTGCCGCAAGTTTATCGGAACGCGATGCCGTAATCTTGGACATAAACACCGGAGCCGTTCGTCATAAACTGAAGGGACATAAAGCCAATATTTTAGACATTGATTTTTCGGAAGATGGGACAAAAGTGGTGACGGGTAGCCGTGATGGAACAGCCATCGTATGGGATGCCCAAACGGGTGCAGAAATCGCACAAATTAAGGCCACACAAGCTATTACCATCGTCCGTTTCTCGCCCGATGGCGGTTCTTTTTTGACCGTGGATACCTACGGCAATACTCAAATTTGGGGCACCTCCGGTAGTACAGCAGCAAAACTTTCCATGCCCGGAACCACCATGGCAACCTTCTCGCCGGATGGAAACTTTCTATTGTCTGGAACCATGGACGGTGCAGCACGCATCTGGGACGTGGATTCCGGCAATATTGCATTAGAACTGACAACGCTGAACGAAACTCACTGGATTGCTTCTACTGCCGATGGAAAGATCATCCACAACGATCGGATAGATGCTACACCACTCTATTGGATGGTGAACGGCAAGGTCGAACCTTTTGCGGCTCGCCAAAAAGACCAACTCAAAACCGATTTACTGCAAACGGTTTTGAAACCATAATTCCAATTTGGGAAAATGCTGGTGATTTAGAACGTGTTTGTCCATGTTTTTAAATATTTGTTTACAATTTGAAACCCACAATCTGTGCCTGTACGCTTGAAGATCAGTAAATTGCCCATGCGATGGCCCAGCATAGCGACGTCTTGATACCCATCTAACCCACTAAAACAAAACTGCCCCGACAAAGGATGTCGAGGCGGTTAGAATGGAATGTTGAGCGCTTACTCAGACCTTACCCATCGAGGCACGGAGACGGTTACGGGCGCGATCTAATGCCAAGCGAGCTTTTTCTTTTTGAGCAGGGTCCTCGGCTTGTGCAAGTTGTGCCAGCGCTTTGTCTATAGAACTTTTGGCACGCTCGGCGTCAATCTCACTAACAGCCTCGGCAGATTCGGCCAAGACCATCACCTTATTGTGATGCACTTGTACAAATCCTCCACCAGTGGTGTAATCAATTTTTTCGCCGTCTGGTGTTTTAATGGAAATCAGCCCAACCCCCATAGCGGCCAGCATTGGCGCGTGGTTGGCCAGGATCTGGAAGCCACCATCCATACCGGGAGCGGAAATACTGACCACATCGCCCTTAAAAACGCTGCCGTTCAGTTCAACGATTTCTGCAAAAAATGTATTGGCCATATTCGTAAAGCCTAATAGAAAGCCGATAACGGGCTTCGTGGTTGATGAACAAAGATATTCGCCTATGTTATGCAGTAGCGGCCATTTTCTCGGCGGCTTCCAAGACTTCTTCGATGGCGCCCTTATAACGGAAAGCTTGCTCCGGAATATGGTCTAACTCGCCGTTGAGAATCATCTTAAAGCCTTTTACGGTATCGTCAATCCGAACATACTTGCCTTGCATACCCGTAAACTGCTCGGCTACGTGGAATGGCTGGGACATAAATTGCTGGGCTTTCCGTGCGCGGGAAACAGCTAATTTATCATCCTCGGAGAGTTCGTCCATCCCAAGAATGGCAATAATGTCTTGCAATTCTTTGTAGCGCTGTAGGAGCATTTTAACCCCTTGTGCGGTATTGTAGTGGTCATCCCCCAAGACGCGAGGATCCAAAATCCGAGAAGTAGAATCCAATGGGTCAATAGCAGGATAAATCCCTAAAGAAGCAATCTGGCGGGAAAGTACGGTTGTGGCATCCAAGTGGGCAAAGGTGGTTGCCGGCGCGGGGTCGGTCAAGTCATCCGCTGGTACATAAACCGCTTGTACCGATGTTACCGAACCGTTTTTGGTGGAGGTAATACGCTCCTGCATCTTACCCATCTCGGTGGCGAGCGTTGGCTGATAGCCTACGGCGGAAGGCATCCGACCCAAAAGCGCGGATACTTCGGAACCGGCTTGGGTAAACCGGAAGATGTTATCCACGAAGAAAAGAACGTCTTTCCCCCCTAAGTCACGAAAGTACTCGGCGATGGTCAGACCAGTAAGGGCAACACGGGCACGTGCTCCGGGCGGCTCATTCATCTGTCCGAACACCAAGGTAAGGCTACTATCCGTCAGTTCCTCCATATTGACTTTAGAAAGATCCCAATTGCCTTCTTCCATGGCATGTTTAAACGCATCGCCATAGCGGACTACGTTAGACTCGATCATTTCGCGGAGCAGGTCATTCCCTTCACGGGTACGCTCGCCTACACCTGCAAACACCGAAAGACCGTCGTGGCCTTTTGCGATATTGTTGATCAATTCCATAATAAGAACCGTCTTGCCTACACCTGCACCTCCGAAGAGACCAATTTTACCCCCTTTGGCATAAGGTTCAAGCAAATCCACTACCTTAATACCGGTTTCTAGCATCTCGACAGCCGCCGCCAATTGGTCGAAGGAGGGTGGCTCTGCATGAATGGGGCGGTAATCATCGGCTTTAGGCTGGGGTAAACCATCAATGGCGCGACCTACTACGTTGAACAAACGCCCACGAATTTCTGAACCGGTAGGTACGGAAATGGCGCGACCCAAGTTAATCACCTCGGTTCCACGGGTAAGACCGTCGGTAGATTCCATAGAGACAGCACGAACACGGTTTTCGCCGAGGTGCTGCTGAACTTCAAGTACCAGATTTGAAAGGCCCGGACGTTCAATTTCGAGGGCGTATAGAATCTCCGGCACTTCGTTTTGCGGAAATTCCACATCAATTACCGGACCGATGATCTGGACGACTTTTCCTTTGGCGTTGCTCATATCAAAGTGAATTATCAAGGTTGAGAAGTCTGAAGGAATACACCCCGTTGCGAACAGTACGATGTGCTTGGGCACACCAAACCAGTTTGGATACTCCAAACCATTTGCACACAACGGACATGCACTTTTTTCTAAGTTGTATCAAAATAAAAAACTGCGTTTTATTCGCGGGCATTATATCCGTGAAATCTGTGTTTTACATCCACGAAGAATTCAGGAAGGGGGGTACTAAGTGTCGGTTTTGTGAAGGTTAAGAGAGGCTGGGCGGTGTTATTAGGGTTTCTCAAAAACTATTTACCACAAAAACCGAACATTCGCAACCCTCAACCAAATTGTTGCATCCAAGCAAAACACCCACCAACTAAGTTACGTTTTATGTCTGTCTCGGTTCCTACGGTAGAATGGATTCCATTAAACACCCAAGAAAACAAACATCCTATCTCGCCTCCAGAAAAGGGCGTTCCTGAAGAAGTTTACCGCAAGGGGCTTACCAATCGTCTTTCGCGAATCGAGGGGCACGTCCGATCTGTGAAAGACATGGTTGCAACGGATCGGCCTGTACGGGATATTGTACTTCAGGTACAAGCAATAAAGGCTGCACTTAACCAATTTGCCCTTACTCTGATTGAGCACGAACTCAAACAAGGGGTGCAACTTCCCGAAGAATCTAAACAACGGGTAGATGACCTTATGCACACCTTAAAAATGTTGCTAAAACAGGCCTGATGCCTCAAATTTCTATTGGTAAATCCGCGATATAAACTTGTGTGGCGGCCTTTATGGTCTTACCTTCCCTTTCCGATGTCGGAAGAGGAATTTCCGGCTATTCTTTTCCGCCCTCCCTCCGAGCCGAGGAGTGATGATCTGGCCACCGATCGCCGATTTTGCTATGTTACAAGAAACCTCTCACAACCTGTATCACCAGCTTTTAGCAGCATTTCCGGCTGTTAAAGCCTATCGCCCTATAGATTTTTCGACGCCTGAAATGCCTCCTGATATAGGTCATTTTTTACAAAAGGCGTTAGTCCATCGGGCCTCTTTTGAATTGGAGCATTTTACCAGTCCTTGGTTTCGGATGGATGCTTCCGGTATAGCGGAAACGTTTGCCTTGCTCAGGAAGCAACTTGGGGAGTTTGCTCAATTTCCTGCGGAAGACTGGGCCGCAGCCTTGGAAAATGCAACAGGAATTGTCCTAAGTTATCTTGTTAGACCCAGCCATACCTTGGTAGGCTTCGTGTTTGGCCGCCAGAACGATGCTTTAGCGCCAGAAGTGGTGCTGCGGCGTATGCAATACTTTGCCGCTTATCCCTATTTTACCGAAATCCTATCCGCTTTTTTAGAGCGCAAACAAGGTGAGGTTCTCGCGAAAGAAAGGTGTTTAGACCTCTTTTCACAGATAGACCGGAAAATGGTCGAGGGCTACGATGTTCCACATTGGTTAACCTTGCTCAAACCTTTGTTTGAGGTCTTCCGGTTTATCAACCCAGATGGGTCTAATGCCGTTCCTACCACCTTATTGGCCGTTTTTTTTCAAGACAAAGGGGAAGACGGTTTGTATCGCCGTTTGTTGTTCGAGGGGCAAATACGGCAAAAAGGCGTTTTAAAACCTGACGAACTCCGTACTTTTTTAGAAAATGACCCCAAAGTTGAAGAAGGACGTTCTGTTTCCTTCCGCTCTCAAAGCGAAACCGGAGAAGATGAAGTAGTGCCACTCGCCGAGTTGGGTTCGGAACGAGATGAAGTAGTGCCAGCCACCGAGTTGGGTTCGGAACGAGATGAAGTAGTGCCAGTCGCCGAGTTGGGTTCGGAACGAGATGAAGTAGTGCCAGCCACCGAGTTGGGTTCGGAACGAGATGAAGTAATAACGCCTTTTGGAGAGATTTCAGATATGATGCCAAAAGAGGCTTCTCAAGAGGCTTCTTCAGACTCCGATGATTTTGCCGCAGCACTTGCGCTGTCTGACCAGCTTGCCAAGACGTTTAAACCCTCCGCTATGTCCATACCCTTGCCCATAGCACCAGAGGTCGTTTCTACATCGGACGAGGCTCTCCCGCGAAGTGTTGAAGAGGAGGCGCAGCCATCCGCAACAACCGAAACGGACAAGGTTACGGATGAGCACTCAGCAGAACTTGAAGACATTCCAACGCATACCGCTGAAGAGGTTTTGGCCGCCATCATCGAAGCGGCAGAAAACGCACCCGTGGCAAAAGGCTCTCCTGATCAAGAAGACACCGTATCAAACATCCAAGACGAAAAGCCGGCATTGGCAGAAGACCAACCTCCCCAAAAGATGACTACAGGACCAATCCGTATGCACAATTTATTGCGGGAGACATTGGGTGTAGGAAAAGATGGCGCAGCATCTGCCGAAACGCCTCATCTACAACCGCCAACGTTAGCCTCTACCCTACGCCAACCCTCTGGATTACCACTTTGGAAACAATTTAATCAAAAAGCCCCCCCCGAGCAGGCCAGACAAGCGACTACTGCACCCAACCCAGCCTTAGAAGCCGCCATGCGCTTAGAGCCAATTATTCTTGGCTTTTTAAGTCCTGAACGCCGTACTTGGTTTTTGCGCACATTGTTCAACAATAGCCCGTCGTTTTATTTGGAGTTATTGGAAAAACTCCGTGTTTGCAAAACATGGAACGAGGCTTCCGAGGTTATTGCTATTGAGCTATTCCTTAAAAACAATATAGATATTTACAGTGAAGTTGCAGTAGTGTTTACGGATGCAGTCGAGACGCGATACATGCAAAACAAGCGATCTGGCTCAAATGGTTAGTCCATGTTATTAAAGAACTTACTTTCAAAAAATAAACGTATTATAGCCGGCCTAATGAGCGGTACTTCATTGGATGGTATAGATGTTACCATCGCCGCTCTTTCTGGAAGTGGGACGGATTTACAGATTGCCGTTCTACATACCTACGGAAAAGCCTATCCTGAAGAACTACGCGAACGCCTGCTACGAAATTCACTTTCGGACAAACCTGCGTCGGTGCGGGAAATTAGCCAGCTAAATACACTTCTCCCCTCGCTCTATGCCGAAGCAGTGCAGGAAGCCTTAGCTGAAATGGGGAAAACTTTTGCGGACTTAGACCTGATTGGCTCGCATGGCCAGACCATTCACCATGTGCCCCAACCCGAAACATTGCTCGGGAGACCAGTTGTTTCTACCCTTCAAATTGGGGATGGGTCTTTTTTGGCCAACCTGACGGGTGTTCCAGTGGTTTGTGATTTCCGAACAGCGGATATGGCCTTTGGAGGACAAGGTGCGCCTTTGGTTCCGTATTTAGACTATGTAATGTTCTCGGATAGGGAAGAGACACGCTTATTATTAAACTTGGGCGGGATTGCCAATATCACCTTCCTCAAAAAAGGGGGATCCGCCTCGGAGGTATTGGCTTTTGATACTGGGCCAGCAAATATGGTGATTAACGGTCTTGTACAACACTTTTATGGCTTACCGTGGGATCCGAGTGGTAAATACGGCGCAAAAGGCCAAATAGACCCAAACCTGCTCGACCACCTTTTGGCTGATCCATATTTCCAAGCACCGCCTCCCAAATCCACCGGACGTGAAGTATATAATGCCACGTTTATTGAGCGTCTCATCTCGGAAAACCCACACCTTAGCCCAAACGACCTGATTGCTACGGCGACGGCCTTCACCACCGAGACCATTTTTTTGGCATACCAGCAGTTTTTGGCTCCGCTAAACCCTGCCGATGTACTTGTTGTGTCGGGAGGCGGAGTACATAACCAAACGTTGATGCACCTGCTTGCCAAACGTTTTGCACCTGTCCGTGTATGTACCTTAGATGACTTGGGGGTTTCCTCTGACGGCAAAGAAGCCTTATGTTTTGCCGTTCTTGCACATGAATACCTGAACGAAACACCCACCAATTTACCATCGGTTACGGGTGCATCACGTCCCACCTATTTGGGGAAGCTTTGTCTTCCAGCTCCTTTAAAATAGGCTTAAATCCCAACCCGTTCAAAAATCTCATCCACAAACTTAAGGTGATAGGCTGGATTGAAGGCGTTTTCGATTTCTTCCGTCGAGAGCGTGCCCATGATGGTGTCATCTGACAAAACCAAGTTCTTAAAGGATTGCTCGGTTTCCCACGCTTGCATTGCCAGGGGCTGAACCGTATCGTAGGCCGTTTCGCGCGGCAGGCCTTTCTCTATGAGCATAAGCAAAAGACGTTGGCTAAAAACAAGGCCATGTGTACGTTCCATGTTGCGTAGCATATTTTGCGGAAAAACCGTCAGATTTGCGATCAAATTTGCCATTCTATTCAGCGCATAGTCCAAGATGGTGGTGGCATCCGGCAGAATAACCCGCTCGACTGCCGAGTGCGAGATGTCGCGCTCATGCCAAAGGGCCACATTTTCATAAGCGGAGACCATATAACCGCGCAAAAGACGTGCGCAACCCGTTATGTTCTCCGATCCGATGGGGTTACGCTTGTGGGGCATCGCCGAAGAACCTTTCTGTCCTTTGCCAAAGGCTTCTTCAACCTCCCGAACTTCACTTTTTTGCAGCCCCCGAATTTCCACGGCGATTTTTTCCAAGGTAGCGCCCACCAATGCCAGAACCCCCAAATAATGGGCATGGCGGTCTCTTTGAATGATTTGGGTGGAAATGGGAGCGGCTTCTAATCCCAATTCCTCGCAGGTGAATTGTTCTACGGATGGCGGGATATTGGCAAAGGTACCAACTGCACCAGAGATTTTACCTACCTCAACCCCTTTTGCGGCTTCCAGAAACCTTGCGCGGTTTCGGTCTATTTCCGCCACATACAAGGCCATTTTTAGGCCAAAGGTGGTTGGTTCTGCATGAATACCGTGCGTCCGCCCCATCATAAGGGTGTGTTTATGCGCTTTTGCCTTGGCTTCCAAAACTTCACGTAAGTGGTCTATACCCGCCAATAATAATACATTGACTTGCTTAAGGCGGACTCCCCAAGCCGTGTCCACCACATCGGACGACGTGAGGCCATAGTGAACCCACTTCCGCTCTGGTGCGCCGCCTAAGTATTCGCTTACGGCGCGGGTAAATGCCACCACATCGTGCCGTGTCTCGGCCTCTATCTCGTGAATGCGATCCACCGAAAAACCGGCATGTGCATACAAATACGCCACCTCTTCTTCCGGAATCACACCCAGTTTTGACCAAGCTCGGCAGGCTGCCAACTCAACCGCCAACCAAGCCCGAAATTGATTTTCCTCACTCCAAAGTCCCGCCATTTGCGGACGTGTATAACGTGCAATCATGCAAAAACCATCCTATAAGGGTTTAAAAAACTCACGGAGACAACCGCTCCATCATCCAATGATCTTCAACCTTACGATAACGAATGCGGTCGTGTAATCGGCTTGGGCGACCTTGCCAAAACTCTAACAACACGGGTTTGACCAAATACCCGCCCCAATGCGGAGGACGGACTACCATACCATCCGCAAACCGAACCTCCATCTCCTGAAGACGGTTTTCAATGACGGCGCGGCTTTCGATAACCGTACTCTGTGCAGAAACCCAAGCACCGACTTTGCTGCCAAACGGGCGGCTCTCAAAATATGCATCGGACTCGGCGTGTGGTACTTTTTCCACCTCGCCTTCTATCCTAACTTGACGTTCCAACTCTGGCCACCAAAACGTTAATGCAGCGTGCGGGGAAAAGAAAATTTCCTGCCCTTTCGCACTTTCGTAATTGGTATAAAAGACAAAACCGCGCTCATCCACACCCTTCAAAAGCACTATACGTGAGGAGGGGAGGCCAGAAGCCCGCACCGTCGAGAGGGTCATGGCATTGGGCTCGATCACCTCTGCTCCGAGGGCATCGCTAAACCATTTTTTAAATTGGGACAAAGGATCGGGGGCGCAATCGGATTCTAAAAGCCCACCTTTGATATAATGGGCGCGTAAATCTGCGATATTCATGATAAAGCCGGTTTAATTAACGAAAGAAAACCAAACCCAATATGCTTGTGGTATTGTCGCATATGTTTTTTTGATGACATCAAGGTACAACCTTTCCTGTAAAGGATCGGCGTATTCAGAACGAAAATATGGTGTTTTCTATGGGATGGGATTTCCCCCACCTTTAAAACCGAGTTATTGGTTGGTGATGATGGATGGTTAGAATTTCTTGTGATTTTAAGCCAAGCGAAAACACATCGAACGCTTTTATAGGGTTGGTACAGTGACGGGCACGACCGATGAATGAATTAAGAATCCTTAACGGTGCAGACCTGCGCGAACAAACAGAGGCTTTCCGAAGGTAGCATTTTGGCAAAACAGGCGGCTTTTATTATACCGTATTGACCTCACCTCTAACGCATAGTATAATATGTTGTAGAATATCTGTGTATTACATTATCTCTGACCCTTCAAAAATCGTTAAGGAGTAAAATTCTGAGAATCTCCAAAATCACAATTCCAAAGAATTCGATATGCTTCGTCAAGAGTGAAAATATGCTTCGTCAAGGGTGAAAGGAGGAGCAAGTGACTCCACATCTTTGCGATGATTACGATTAAGGGGCAGTTGTATTATGAAGTACACCAAGATCGCTATACAAGAATAAGTATAACAAGTAGGCTTGAATACATCTCAAAATGAGCAACTAAGGAAACTTTTCTATTTAAATGAGACCCTGCAAGCATCCATAAAAATTTAGATATTCATTTTTCCCTCAACTATCACACCAAAGGATCTTTTCATCTGGCGATCAAATTCCCTATACCCTCGAATCCAATGCAACCAGGCTGCTCTGGGCTTACTTGAAAAAGACTATCTCTCAGAAAACGGCCTATAAAACGCATGAGGAACGACTCATTAGATCGCTTGATGATATCGGTAACAATCCAAACCTTATAAAATCACTCTTATGGAAGAACACGGTAAATATTCTTACAGGCTAAGGGCTGGCTCAATAATCTTTTAGATGTAGCAGAATGAAAAAGCATCTTTGGCCCACCGAAAAGGACCGCCGTAGCGCGCACGATGGCGGTTAGCTGTATCTGCGCTGTTTGTTTTTCATCGAAAAAAAAAGTTGCATCACTTGTGTTGTATGTTGGGCAAGAAAAGTTGCTGCGCCCTTTTTAGCCTCTTCAAGCGACATCGGACGGGGTAGAATGGAGGCGGCATAAACCAAGCCAAGTTCGCGTATTTGGGTGTAGTCAAGGTCTAATGTACCACAGAATGCAATTACCGGAACATCTTGTTTTTTTGCGGCCTCCGCCAATTTATACACCACTTTTCCAAAGGTCGTTTGGTGGTCTATCTTGCCTTCACCAGTGATGAGTATATCGGCTGTTTGGAGGTGATCGTGTATTTTGGCGTATTGCATCAACACTTCCATTCCAGATTGCAGTTTGGCTCCACAGAAGACCCGCAGTCCAAAGCCCAATCCACCAGCCGCCCCGCTTCCGGGTACTTTTGCCTCCACTTCGCTACAATAACCCAAGCGTTCCAATACGGTTACAAGGTTGCGCAGGCCATCATCTAATAATTTCAAATCCTTGTTTTTTGCTCCTTTTTGTGAGGCAAAGACGTGTACGGCTCCGTTTGGGCCATAAAGCGGGTTCGCTACATCGCAGGCCGCCATGAGGTTCAGAGTTTTCAGATGTTTCGGCACATCCACATCCGAAATTGTCGCAATCTTGGACAATGCCGCACCAGAAGGTTGTAGTAAATGCCCCTGTTCATCCCAAAACGCCCAGCCAAGTGCCGTAGCCATGCCCATTCCGCCGTCGTTGGTGGCACTGCCTCCCAGCCCCAGAAGAATTTGTGACGCCCCGCGTTCGATGGCCGCACGGATAAGCTGCCCGGTTCCGTATGTTGACGTAAAGAGCGGATTTTGCTCTTCGGGTGCGAGCAAGTGAAGCCCCGAAGCCTGCGCCATCTCGATAAAAGCCCATTGCCCTGCTTCCGAAAAGCCAATTGCGGCGCTCACTTCTCGTCCCAAAGGATCCAGCACCCATACTTCTTGCTTCGCCCCATGCGTTTGTCCCAAGAGCAAGGCCAATGTACCCTCGCCTCCGTCCGCCATTGGACAGATAACGATTTCGGCATCGGGGAATGCGAGCCTGACGCCCTCCGCAATGGCTTGTGCGGCGGCGTGTGCCGTAAGCGAGCCTTTAAACTTATCAGGGGCGACGATTACTTTCATGAGGGGTTGGATAAAGCAAGAAGCCCCTTGTCCATAACGACAAAGGGCTTCACGGTGTGCAGAGGAAATCAGTTGGCCACCGTCAGCCGCAAGGTTTTGGTACGTCCGTTTACTTCGGGTTGATACATGGCCTCGGCGGATACAGGTGGATAGACAAAGGTTCCAAGTGAGGTTGCACGCGCCGCATAAGAATAGGTATGCTCTCCGCCGCCCAAATAATCGGCAAACAACAAGACGCGATCGTCCCGGATTTCGGTGTGGTTAAATGATCCCCACCAATTGCTCTGGCCGGTATTGGCTGTTGCAGCCGAGGACGTGGTGGCAAAGGCGGCATTCAGGGCTTCCAGTCCGGCGGGTAAGGCATCATCCACCACCACATAATTTCTTGTGGCATTGGTTTGCACCCGTAAAGTCACTTTCACCAATTCGCCGGGTTTTAGGCGTAAGTTCCCATTTGCATCAGGCGAGACCGTACCCACTGTTTGGCCACGATCATTTAGACGCTCGATGGTGCGGCTCAACGTCAAGCCATTAGCTGCTGCGGGCAGGGGTTGGGTGGTATAAGCTTCCATCAGGAGCGAATAGAAAAGGCGTCCTGAACCGGATTTGCTTACCTGCACCGGAACATTTTGGTTGCTACCAAAGCCACCTAAGGTTCGGGTTTGTTCTACCACATTAAGTGTTCTGCCGCTAAAGGTTTGGCGCATGAGGGATTGTCCGGCCATTTTCACCTCTGCCGAGAAATTGGGGGATTCTTTCTCGAATGCTTTGTAGTACTTGGCAAAGGCTTCTACTACGGTCGCATTGTCTTGAGTAGAGGCCCACCAGCCTTGCTTGCGGTTTTGCATGAGGTAGCGGATCATCTTCTCGGCAACCTGTCGGGTGGCGTCGGAGGGGTCTAATTCAATCAACGAAATGAGGCCCAAAGCCGTAGAGCGGGTATTGCTTGCAAAGAGCCATCCCCAAGCATTATCGGTAGGGGCGGCAATATAGGCCGAGGTCGCTTCCATGCGGATATTGCCCCGTACTTTGTTCAGCAAAGCCCATTTGTATTTGTTTAGGTTGCTGTCTTTAGAAAGGTGAATGGCACGGATAAGATGGTTCAGGCCATCTGCCGAAAGGCCAGCTTTTCCCGAATTGGCTTGCTCGGCGAGGGTGTAAAGTTCGCCGGAGAGGACTTTGCCATGGCGTGCGAGAGCAAAAAGCATCATGGCTCGGGTATCAGGCCAAATAGAGGCGGGGTAATATTCGGGCTTGCGGTCGCTGTTCCGAATGTACTCTGCTAAGGTAGTGGTTGCGCCATTTACCATATCTGGCTGGACGGTGAATCCGGCATCTTGGGCCTCCTTCATCGCCAAGAGCGTATAAGCGGTGACGTATGGATTCAGTTCTCGGTCTCCAGCCCAGAGCGAGAAGCCATCCCCCAACCAATAATCGCGCAGGTTGTTCACCCATTGCGTCGTCACCGTTTGGGCATCGTTTCCTTTAAGGGCTTTGAGATCGAAGGCGGCAAGGACATCTTGGCCCAACAGCAACGGACGAATCCGTGATGTTCGTTGCTCTAAACAGCCATAGGGATACTCGAAGAGGTATTGCGTTGCACCATCTAAACCAACCAATGCTGTACTGGCAAGGCGGGTGCGAATGGTTCCGGAGCTAAAAGCTGCTGGCGTAAGGAAGGCTTCTTGTGCGGTTCCATCGGTGGAGGCAAATGTACCAAAGGCGATTTTGGACGAAGGCTGTTGTAGGCTCAGTTGTGTTTGGAAGGCGTCTTTCTCGTTACCCAAAGCGGCTCGGAAGGTGATCTTTCCATTACCTGTTTGGGCGGTTTTCCAAGCAAAGCGAACTTCTTTGGTTTCGCCGTTTTTCAGATAAACCGATTGCGTAGAAGAGCCAGTGAGTTGTAGGCCATTTTCGCCGAAGGCGGTAACGGTTGCATTACCATCTTTACCTGTGGTATTCGTAACCAAAACGCCGCCCTCGAATTGGTCGTTTAGTCGTGCAAAACGGGGCAAGGCTGGCGTCAAGACCAAGGGCTTACTGACGACGACATCCTCCGAACCCATCCCAAATCGGTGGTTTTGCGTGATCGCAACGGCCATCAGGCGGAACGTGGTGAGACTTTCGGGGAGTTTGAACTTGATGGTTGCACGCCCGGAGCCATCCGTCCGGATTTTAGGATTCCAATACGCCTGTGGTCGGAAGTCGCGCCGCACGTCACCGCCATTACCACCACCACCGCCCATATCTTCTTCTTTGTCACCATAATCACGTTGAAGGAGTAGAATACTTCGTGTATCGGACGTGCGGACTTGCAGATCGCGCGCACCATAAAACGCCTCAAAAGGATCGGGGAGTTTATAATCCAATAAATTCAGCACCCCAGCATCCGCCGCCGAGAAGGCAATTTCGCCTGCAACACCAGAACCGTTTTCATCGGTCACTTTCAGGTTTACGGTTACTTCTTCGCCGGGCTTAGCGTTTTTGGCAGTAGGTTCTACGGCCACCTTAAGATGGCGCAGTCCCGGATCCACATTGAGTTGGATGTATCCAATTTTGAAACTCGGCGCACCAACATCGTTTCGGTTTGTGGGTGCTGCTGTTCTACCAGAAAAGAGCATCACACTCACAAAGGCATTGGGTAGATGTTCTTCTGTAAGGGGAATGTCTATCATTGGCGCAGAGCCGGTGAGGGTTTCTACACGGCTGGAAAGGATTCCTTCCCGCTCAATGGTGATGAGGGCGGTACATGTTTCGTAGGGGGAGGCAATCATCAGGCGCGCTGTTTGGCCGGGTGTATAGGTTTTATGATCCGCCACCACTTCTATTTTATTGTCGTCGTGACGCTCCCAACCCACATATCCACTACCACCTGTTGCATAGAAATAAGACTCCGACCGCACCAAGTTCCCGCGTATATCGCGTCCAGTGGCACGTACTACATAAAATCCGGCCTCTGGCACGTCTAAATTCAAACGTTTGGCTTTTCCGGCTTCGGTGGTGATTTTTGCGGTTCCTTTGGTGTCTTCACGCATATTGGAGCGCCAGCGCATCGCCCCATCCACGCCCACTTCGCGCACGCTGTTGTATTCTTGTTTAATGAGTTGCACATTTACATCGCCAGAAACTGGAAAACCATTGGGATCCACCGTTATAACGTCCAACGAGAAGGCGCTACTTTTACCCAATTCCAAGAAAGTAGTTTGTGGTTTGAGACCCACATAAAAAAGACCCGGATGCACCACCACCCGCGATCCGCCCATGCTTTCTTGGCGAGCCGGATCGGTTACGGTCGCTTCCAACGTAAGTTTAACCGGCGTCCCCAAGCCATTTCCTTTAAGTGGAACCCGAAACTTGGCCATTCCATCTCCGCCCAGCGTCAAGGAAGAATCCACCTGCGCCAGCGTGGTATATAGGCTGTTCATGGGGTCGCTACCGTAATCGGAGTCATAAAGGCCATATCGCGCCACACCGAAACGGTAATCCTCGTATCCGGGCGGGGTATAATCCGTTGGTTCTTGGTCTAAGCGGTACTTCAAGGGTTGTCCCGCCATGGCTGCACCAAACAAATAGCGCCCAGAAATGGTGGCATCATAAAAATCGCCCGCAATATAGTTTTGTGCATTAGGACGCGCTGTTACAGCAAAAGTAGCTCTTCGGAAAGAGTCTATCCGGAAAGTCCCTTTCCCTACATCATTGCTTTCATATCCATAATATTCGGTTACATTGGTGGTATCCGAGGCCAAAATGGCACGCATGGTATATTCCCCTTGATCAGCTCCGGGCGAGGACATCCAGTCAAAATCCAAGGATCCAAAGTCAGACGGGCTAAGGCGTTGGTCATACACAATATCATTTTTGGGGCCATAGATCAAAACCCGCAATGGCTCTTTAATCAATTGCCAGTCTTTGTCCAACCGCTTCCGGAAAACGCCTTTCAGGTGTACTTTTTCCCCTGCACGGTACAAGCCTCTATCAGAAAATATAGAACCCGCATAGCTTTGTTTTTTAGCGGTATAGCCATAAGAAATATCGAAGCGGTATGGCTCAATACCATCATCCATATTACTGGCGGTAAAGGCCAAATCGCCGTCTTTCTCCACGATGGCATATTGAATGGGTTCGCTATATGCTTCTTTTTGTTGAATGCCTAAGCGTGCCCAGCCCGGACTTAATGCACGACCTTGCGCATCGGTTGTACCGCTCCAACGAGCATTGTTTTGTGCATCTCGGATGGTCACTTTTGCATTTGGGACGGGCTTGGCGGTTTGCAACTCCGTGACCACGATAAGGTTTTGGTGTGGGCTAAACTTCCCTGTTACGGCCATATTGCTCACTTGAGCTAATGCAGTTGCGGTGCGCTCATCCTCTGGCTTTGGCCCCGTCTTTACCTTCATGGCTACGGCCACAACACCCTTTTTATTGGATAAGACCGAAGATAAGTCTAAAGGCGTAGCACCAATCTGGTTACGCGGCAGGTTCAGTTTATAATCGTTGGTCGCCTCAATGGGCTTGGGTTTCTGTGATTCATCAACATCATAATACCGCCATTCGTCATAAACAGGAATGAGCGGAACCACCTGGTCTGCACGGATACGCTGCATCCCCACTTTTACACTCGGAACGTTTACGCTTCGGATGGGGATGAAGGTGCGCTGATTAGACTCGATGACCATGAGACCGCTTTTCATGTCGGCAAATGGGCTGAATGCCTTGGTTTTGAAGGTGATCTCGGCATTGCCCAACGTTTGACCATGAATGTCGGTTAAGCCACGCACCGTCGCTGTATAATTCGTTTCGGGCAACCATTGCATGGGCAAATTGTGCGAAGTGGCTTCGGTATTGTCGCGAGCCTCTATACCCACCGGCCAGCGTACTGCCGGACTGAAGGTTAGTGCCTTGCGTAAGGTGCCAAACTTTACGGGGCTTGAGAAATTCAAGGATATGCCGCGTGCCGGATCAAAAACTCGCGAATCGGAGGATGCTTCATCGTAATATGTATTCTGTGAAGCGCCCAAAAGAGCCAAATCCGGAAACGTTGTAAAGGAAACGGTATGCTCGGCCTCCATCCCTAAGCCGCCCTCTTTGCCCCGTAGCCCCTTCGCCAAAACCACCTGATAGGTACGTCCTTTGGAGAGGGTCTCTGTAGGACGAATCACCAAGGTCGAGTCACCTTTTTTCTCTACACGAGCACCAACCGTTCCGCCGTCTTTCATCCGAAGCGAGACATAGCCGCTGGCTGTCCCCGCCGCCATTCCTTGGTTAAACCGCACAAAAATGGTTGGTTTATTGCTCACTTGTTCCGTCCCATCGGCTGGTTCTGAATAGACCACACTTGGGCGGGGCGTCTCGAAGATCCATTCAAAGTCCTCGTTTAGCGACTCACCGTTCAGGGCTTTAAGTCCTTTCCGCAAGACCACCTTATATTCGGTTGCATTTGATAGCGGCGTATCTGGCTGGAAAACAAGGGTTTGCGTGCCCTCCCAACGTAATTTCCCCGAAACAGAAGGCGTGACTTGCAACTGGCCCGCGGGGAGGTTATCCGCCGAGGCACCTATGGCCACCATCGGCTTGCTAAACGAAACCGAAATCGCTTGTACGCCATCCATTTGCTGCATCGTGCCGAACGGAACTGCAGCAATCAGGCTAAGAGGGCCATTAATAGTAGGGGTAAATTTTAGGCGATTGCTGGCATCTAAGGCTATATCTTTGGCAGATTTGAACCACCCGCCATTCACAATTTCGGTGTCTTCTTTGCAGGAAACCAACAATAACAAGGCCAAAAGGGGCAAAATCTTTAGGTAACGCATATGCGATCCAATTTGATGATGTGTAACAAAAAGGGGTTATCAATCAAGATACGCACACAGAACGAAATCCAAACCACATTTAACACCTTACCTTTAAAAAATAATCGCTTGAAGTTTCCGTACTTGACCATACCCGAAATTCCCTTAATCCTAAAATCCCCCCAGTCGGCTTTGTCGTACCTTGAAAGAAAAAGAAAAATATGAAGTTTGTAGATTATGTGACCATTACCGTGCGGAGCGGAAAAGGTGGCGCTGGTGCCGTTTCCTTTCGTCGTGAACCCTTCGTACCCCAAGGCGGTCCCAATGGTGGCAATGGTGGGAAAGGCGGCTCGATCCTTCTGGAGGCCGATCATCACCTTTATACCTTGTTGGACTTGCGCTATAACCGCCATCACTTTGCCGAAAATGGGCAAAACGGAAGCAGCAACCTTAAAACCGGAAAGGATGGCCAAGACATGATCTTGCGCGTACCCTGCGGGACGGTGGCAAAAGATACCGACACGGGTGAAGAATTAGGCGAAGTCATGCACCCGGGCGACCGGATCATGCTGGTCAAAGGAGGTAGAGGAGGAAAGGGCAACGATCATTTCAAGACCTCGACCAACCGCGCTCCGAGACATGCCCAACCCGGTGAATCGGGCGAAGAACGTAACATCACCTTAGAATTAAAGGTCTTGGCGGATGTGGGCTTGGTTGGCTTCCCCAATGCAGGGAAAAGCACCCTCATCTCTGCACTTTCGGCGGCGCGTCCTAAAATTGCAGACTATCCTTTCACTACTTTGGAGCCGAATCTGGGCGTGGTGGCCTATAGAGACTTCAAATCCTTTGTTATGGCCGATATTCCGGGAATTATCGAAGGCGCACACGAGGGGCGAGGCTTGGGATTGCGCTTCCTAAAACACATCGAGCGGAATGCCGTTTTACTCTTTATGATTCCGGTTAACACCGAGGATATCCCACACGCCTACCAAATCCTTCTCGAAGAATTAGAAGCATTTAACCCCGAACTCGTCGAGAAGCCGCGTATGCTTGCCCTTACCAAAATGGATCTACTAACGCCAGAGGAAAAGCAGGAATTGCACCGCCGGATAAAAGACTTGCCTTCCGGTTTGTCTGTCTTTCCGATTAGTGCAGTGACACACCTTGGCTTAGACCCTTTGAAAGATGCACTCTGGGCGGCTATACAAACCGCAAAAGGTGAATAAAATCTGGGCCAATAAAACACGCTATGACATACTGTGGTCATCCTTGCGCTTTAACCTTAATAGTTAAGGAAAGTTTTGCCTCAGAGAAAACTTAAAAGCCATGCAAGACTTAAAAGAGTTAGAGCAAAAAGCACTCAAATTCTGGCCAAGTAGCTTGATGAAGTTAGAGCAAAAATCCAGCATAGTGCCAAAACTAATAGAGACGCAAGACAAGTTCATCAGTTTACTTAACCTTGCCGATGCTTCTCCATTTGCTTGGAAGGAGGCATTGCACACTACAAGCGTATTGCCTGCCAATTTATTCTTAAAACATCTAATGGTGTTGTCAGATATTGGAGGAGAAAAACTAATGCGCTTCAGAGTAAACCTTCCTAATATTCTTTGTGATAATACTTTGTATTTTAAATGGCGTGGGGCTTCGTATTCCTATCGCTTTTCGTCATTTACAACTAAAAATTTGTGGAACAACACCCAATTAAAAATAAATGAAGTGGGTTTGCAAATACCGTCTGTTTTGTCTGATCAAATTCAAGATGTGGCTATGCTTATTATGTTTGGAGGTCTTGCTGAAAACCTTCCTTTGCCAATAGAGATTCAGGAAAAATGTATCATCGGATCATTGATAGGCGAATCTGAATTGTTGGATACATTTGTACGGCAACGATATATTTGGGTAAGCCGAATTACAGGGGGAGCAGCATCAAATAAACTGGGGAATTTAGCCCAGCAATATGTTTTGCAATATCTTCAGCGTAATCTTATTGGCTGGGATTTTTCCTCAAAAAGTATTTCTGGAATATCCCAAAACGATCGAACACTAACTTCGTTTGATATGGTCGTTACATCCCCCAAAGGCAAAACTTGTGCAATAGAGGCAACTTTTCAGGTTACAACCAATAGCGTAATTGAGCGAAAAGCAGGACAAGCTTTAGCAAGGCAGCAACAATTGCACGCTTTAGGACACAAAATTGCATATGTAATTGATGGTGCGGGTAATTTCCAACGCTCATCTGCCCTGAAAACAATTTGCCAATATAGCGATTGCACAGTAACATATCACGAGGAGGAACTTGCAAGATTGGCAGCGTTCTTAATACAAATGGATCAAACAAGCGAATAAAATGCCTCACCTTAGTGAAAACACCAAAAGACTAAACGTCTTAGATGGAAAATCTATTCCAACCAATAAGCCTTGTATTGAGTTTATTGTATTGCCTTATTACAAAAATATAAAGGAGACAGAAGAGAAGATAAAACTGCAACATGAAATAAATCAATTCATTCAATTATCACATCCAGACTCGGTTATTGTAATATTATCTTCTCCAATTTTTATGTCTGAGTTGGGCGTTACTCTTACCAGTGAAGCACATATAAAACTTTGGGTAGCTGTAAAGTTATCGGATGAGGACGAAGATCAAGACCTAAAGCAATTAAGACAACAACATTCGGCACTTCTTATTTTAACCAAAAATAAAAAAAGCTTAAAACATACCAAGACACGAATTGGTTATTCATATTGTCCATACTGTGAAAAAACAACAAAAGACTATGGTGGAAAAAAGCACCTCTATCATGAATATGGAACCTTAATGTCTGATATTTGGCGAGATATTGAAATTAACCAAAATCATGATCCTGAAATCATTACTAATAGGCTTCAAGATTTATTTGGCATTCCAGACTATGATGAAATATTTATTCATGATTGGAGGAACTTGTTCTATATTGAAAACAAAACCAAACCTTATAGAGAGGTTATTAATAAAATTGATAATCCTTTACAAAAATCCATTTTAATTAATGAAGATTGTTTGTCAGCACTAAAAAAAATCCCTAATAACAGTATTGAATTTTGTTTTGCAGATCCACCTTATAACTTAAATAAGAAATATGAAAACTGGGATGACGGGATTGATATCCAAAAATATTTTGAGTGGTGCGATGAGTGGCTTGCAGAGCTTGCGCGAGTTCTAAAACCAGGTGGTACACTTGCTGTATTGAATATCCCACAATGGTGCATACGCCACTTTAAGTATTTGAATTCCGTTTTAGATTTTCAAGATTGGATTGTTTGGGAAGGGCTAAGCCTTCCTGTTAGAATGATTATGCCTGCACATTATGCCATTCTTTGTTTTTCTAAAGGCCATCCAAGACCCTTGCCCGGACTAAACAGATCAAATGCCTCCATTTTAGAAAAGCTTTCTATTCATACATTAAAAGAGGGATATTGTTCGCGTTCGTCATGCATAACTGAGCGTAGAAAATTGGGCATTCAAGATGACGAAATTATATCAAACCTATGGTGGAATATTCACCGATTAAAACATAATAGCAGGCGCGTTGACCATCCCTGCCAGTTACCACCACAATTTATGCACCGTTTAATTTCTATGTTTACCAATGAGGGGGAGTGGGTGTTAGATCCCTTTAATGGTGCAGGAACAACGTCTTTAGCTGCACAACAATTAAATAGAAACTATATTGGGATTGAACTCTCGGAATATTATCATCAAATCGCCACCGAACGACACCAAGAGATAGCTTTAGGACTTGATCCGTTTAGAAAAACAGATCATACTCCTAAAACCAAAAACAATTATGTCAAAAGAATTCAAAAACAGACATATGATATAAGTAAAAAGACCCTGCAACTTGAAGTTAAAGAGATTGCTCAAAAATTAGGTCGAAAACCAACTAAAAAAGACATTGAGGAATTAAGCCAATACCCTCTTGAATATTATGAATCATATTTTATTTCATGGGGTGAGGTGACTGCAGCCGCAAGAACAACAGGAATGTCTGAACGGAAAACAACAGAATACAAATCGCCAGAACAAATACAACTTCGCTTGTTTGAAGCACAGCCATTTTTTGAAGACTGAACTTTAGCAAGAGTAACTGCTATTTTTATTCACAAACCTCATCCCTGTGTTCTCCAATTACGACCCCGACCCGACTCAGCCGAGCCTATTTGACACCCCGCCGGACGAAATCGCCGAGCGGCGAGCGGTGATGGCCTTGGCAATGGTTCCGGGTATTGGCCCGGGGCGGTTACGCGCATTACTGGCACACTTTGGATCGGCCACACGTGTTTTTAAGGCATCGGTGGCGGCTCTGGTACGCGTACCGGGCGTAGGACAACAAACTGCCGAAGCCATTGTTCGTTGCGATGCCGAGCAACTTATTACCGCACAAGAGCAAATGGCTGAAAAGTGCCAAGCAAACGTGTTATTGGCTTGGGAATCCTCCTTCCCTACCTTGCTGCGCGAACTATACGACCCACCTGTTTTACTGTGGTACCGAGGTGTCCATCTTCCCTCGGACGACAAAGCGATTGCCATTGTTGGGACCCGCAAAGCATCTGAATACGGCAAGCGTGTGGCCTATACGTTTGCCCAAGAATTGGCACGAAATGGCTGGACGATTGTTAGCGGCCTTGCATACGGCATTGACACTGCCGCACACCAAGGCGCTGTAGATGCCGGTGGACGCACCATTGCCATCTTGGGATCGGGTGTGGATGTGATTTATCCGGCTGCAAATACGCGCTTGGTCGCACAAATTTTAGAAAGCGGCGCCCTTTTCTCGGAACTTCCGCTGGGAACCAAACCCGATGCGATACACTTCCCGCGACGTAACCGAATTATCAGTGGGCTTTCCCGTGGCGTTCTCGTGGCCGAGGCTGCCGCAAAAGGAGGCGCACTCATCACAGCACATATGGCCATAGAGCAAAATCGCGAGGTTTTTACCGTACCTTGTTCTATTTTTAGCACACATGGCAAAGGAAACCATGAACTTATCCGGAAAAACATGGCCAGATTGGTCACAAGCGTAGATGAATTATTAGAAGAACTGGAAGGGTTTGGAACTAAGCCTATTGCTGCTGTAAATTCCGAAGAAACATGGGCGGAACTCAATGCACTTGAACGTATCTTGCTGGAAAAACTTTCGACCGAGCCAATGCACATAGACCAATTGTGTGTTCTGGCAAATGTAGATACCTCGGCGGCATTGGTTTATCTCCTAAATTTAGAATTCAAGGGCCTTGTCCGGCAAATGGCGGGCAAGATGTTTTATCGGACCTGACGGGTGAACCGTCAATCAATTACGTAATTCAGATGTATCAGAATCGGGAAGAACTAACGCAGGTTTGTGTTCACTTTCTAACCACACAGACCACGAACGCCAAAGTGATTGAGACACACGCAACAGACGACCACCACGTTTGGATGGCCATTTCGGGTATGGATGGGTACTTTGTTGTACTCGCCGAGTGTCATGGAGACGCCACGGATCCACAACCAGACCCCGAAGCGGGACTAAAGTGGTTGCAGGAAACCGAGTCTATCCGCCATGCAGCGGCTTATGCCTTGTCTAAAGGGGGGTTTCTACGCTACCAACTTTTGGGCATTGCAGCAGACGAAAACAACCAAATGGCCGTACATGGTATTGGGCAATCCCCAAAAATAGAGTGGGAACGTGTCTTCTCTAATATGAGCGATGTTTACACCGAGCTGCATACCGCCATCGAAGCATTGGCCGGACAAATTGAGGCCACCGATAACTTGCGTGATATGGTTGGTCATGTAAAAGACCTCCGCGATAAGCTCAAATTGGCCACCGTCCAAAAAGACCAACGCGACAAACTGTTTGAACTGCTTAACCAAACCAGCGATCTGCTCCGCGTTAAGTTAGACGCCGAACGGGCGGAATTGAACGAAACCTCTCAGGCAACCTTCGAGAAATACCAACCTTTGGTAGATGCGTGGAGCGAAAAAGCTGACACCGTCGAAGAGTTCAAGAACAGCCGCGAAGAATTAGTCGCCCTGCAAAAGGAAGTCCGTGAAGCTCGGATGCTACGCGAACACCGTGCCACCCTCTTAGACAAATTGGACTTGGCGTTCAAGGTGCTTCGCAAACGCCAACAAGCCGATTGGAGCGCATTCGAGGCCGAGTGCGAGGCCAACTACAACACTCTTGCGCCACAGTTCGCCAACATTACAGCCTCAATAGAGTCCGCGACGGAGTTTAGGCCCATTCGCGATCAACTGATCGAACTCCAGCGCCATGTACGAGAAGCCAAACTCTTCCGAGATAAACGCAAAGCCTTCTTTGACCAATTGGACGAACTCTTCGAGAAAATCCGCGTGAAGGTGGAAGAAGAGAAATCGCACTACGACGAAAAGGCCGAGGCAAATATGGCCCAATGCCAAGTTTGGGTGGACGAAGTGCTTCAAATTGTGAATAATACCGCAGAAGGGGACGATTATCAGGCTGCCAAAAAGCGGGTCAAGGAACTCACCCAAGAGGTTTTTAACATCCAACCCTTACGCATGAAGCAAAAACGCGCATTCATCAATGCTATAAAAGAAGCCGAAGACCGCCTCTATACCAATTCGCGGGCCTTTTATGAGAAAATGAAGATAGAACGGGAAGCCCGCAACCGAGATCGCGAGATGCGGGATCGCAATTATAAACAACGCCTTACGGACAAAGTCTCAAGGAAAGAAGATGCCATTTCGCGTATTGAAAACAATATCGAAATGGATCGTAAATACCTCGAAGACATCGAAACTAAGCTCGAATTTGTGTTTAAGGGTAAAAATGTAGGTGAGTTACGAGCCACTTACGAGCAGAAAATGGAAGAGATCAAAAAACGAATCGAGGAAAATAAACGCAAAATAAAGGACATCCGTAAAGAAATCACCGAGTTAAAGCAGCCCCCAAAAGATGAGGCAGCGGGTGATCAAACAGAAAATACTGAAGCATCCTGAACCACAAGCCTCTCGAATTTTTGAGAGGCTTTTTTTACAACCCAAATGAACCTTCCTGAACTCCGAAATCTGTTTCCGCACACCGCACACACCACATATCTAAACCATGCAGCAACGTCTCCGCTAAGTACCCGTGTGACCGATGCCCTCCAAAGGTGGGCTTTAGAACGGCAGGAGACCATGATTGACAACTACCTGCCTTTTATGGAGGTCATTCTCGCAGTACGTCGGCAAATTGCCGGATTACTGGCCGCACCGGTGGAAAACGTAGATGTTTGCCCGAATGTCTCGACAGCCCTTAATTGGGTGGCACAAGGCTTGGATTGGAAATCCGGCGACCGTATAGCCTTGCCCGCCTGCGAATTTCCGGCCAATGTGTGGCCCTTTTTACACCTTCGTGAAAAGGGCGTCGAGATAGATTTTATCCCACATACCGACGGGGTGTTCTCCCTCGAAGACGTAGAGGCTGCGCTTACGCCCCGAACCCGATTGCTCTCGCTTAGCTGGGTGCAATTTCTTTCCGGATTCCGCGCACCACTCGCCGAAATTGGCCAGCTTACCCGCAAGCGGGGTATCTGGTTCTTGGTGGATGCCATCCAAGGTTTTGGCGCATTAGATTTTGGGGATGTCGAAGCACAAGGCGTGGATTTTGCAGCCGGAAGTGCTCATAAATGGATGATGGCCGATCAAGGCATTGGCTGGTGCTATATGTCACCCAACTTGATGAATGTCCTACATCCACCAATGGCAGGGTGGCTATCAGGAGTGGTGGATTGGGAAAACTTCTTTGATTACCAATTCAACTGGCATCCCAATATAACCCGTTATCGGCTCGGAACCCTGAACAATGCCGGCATTGCAACAATGGAAGCAGCCTTATCGCTCTACTTAGAATGTGGGCGCGATTGGTGCAACCAACAAGTTCTTGCAAATGCAGCCTATTTGGCCTCTGGACTCGAAAAACTTGGCTTTAAACGATATGGGACTCCCGATCCGGCTTTTTCTTCTGGAATCACCGCCTTCCGGCATCCAGAACCGGAAAAAGTTGCCCAAAAATTGCTCGAAAACCAGATCCATATTTCTGTCCGGAACCAGTTGCTCCGCTTTGCACCTACCTATTATAATAGTACAGCAGAATTAGACCACACCTTGGACGTACTTAAGAAGTGCTAAACAAACAACAAAAGGCACGAGACATCCACCCTATATTTCATCTCGTGCCTTTTGCCTTCTATGCAGGCCTTGCATATCTGATTGGCCAAAAGACGGCTCCTATGCCCAAAAGGTTACAAGGTGGTAGCACTCTTTTAAGGTTTGTGTTTTTTTCTTAAAGTATTTGTTAATGAGACATTTACACAAGAGGTAACCTTAACTTAATGCCAAGATTTTGCACATTTGACACAAGAGCAACAAAAAACACACTACCTTTGTAGCCTTGAGGTTGTACAGATCGAGAGATCTCGTGATGTTTCGATCAATACGGCCTTCTTCGCCCAATAGAAAACCCAAACATCTAAAACCCAAAAGGAGGAAAACGCATATGCGAAAACCTTTTAAAACCTTGTCGTGGTGGGTATCCTTCGTTCTTCTGGTTGCTACTGCCTTTACCGCAGAAGCACAGGTGACGACGGCTTCTTTCACCGGAAAAGTAACGGATCCGCAAGGCAATGCGGTACCCGGTGCCACTATTATTGCCACACACGTCCCTTCGGGAACGGTGAACGGAACTACCTCGAACGTAAGTGGGAACTACAACCTGCTCTACTTACGGACGGGCGGCCCATATACCCTTAAAGTAACCTTTGTAGGGTATAAAACCATCGAACGATCAAACCTCTACCTTTCTTTGTCTGAGCAAAAAAACATAGATTTTGCGCTTGCCGAAGAAAATGCAACGGTAGATGTTGAGATCACTGCCGAGAAAAATGCAACCATTGCTGCAGATCGTACCGGAGCAAAACAAAATATCTCGACTGCGGAAATCGAAAACCTTCCAACCATAGCCCGTTCTATTACTGACTTCACCAAAGTTTCTCCACAAGTAGTTGGAAACAACGTAGGTGGTGCAAACAACCGCTACAACAACATCCAGATTGATGGCGCGGTCACAAACGACGTATTCGGATTGGCAGATAATGGCCTACCGGGTGGGCAAACAGGCGCCCAACCAATTGGCTTGGATGCGATTGCTGAGTTCAACGTAGAAATTGCTCCTTACGATGTACGGCAGAGTGGCTTTACTGGTGGTCTTATCAATGCTGTTACTCGCTCTGGGACTAATAACTTGAATGGTTCACTTTTTGGCTACTACCGGAATAATGACTTCACGGGCAAACTCACAAAAGATGCAGGTGGCAACCCCTTAACGACGGCCTCCTTGGTTCCTGAGTTTACCGATTATCAAACCGGATTCCGCGTTGGTGGGCCAATTATTCAAAACAAACTATTTTTCTTCCTGAACGGAGAGTTACGTGATCGTGGAGACCCCATTGATGCAGGCTTGAAGGACTATAACATTACCGCTCCAAACATTTTTAATGCCACCAAAGCCGATATGGATCGGATTTTGGCCGCCGCTAAAAATGTGTATGGCTTTGATGCTGGTTCTTATGATAACTTCAATGCGAAAACGGGTAGCCAATACTTGTTCGCCAGAATTGATTACAACATCAATAACAAACATCGGTTGATGATCCGCAACAACTTTGTAGATGCCAATCGTTTACGCGGTGTAGATCGTAATACCACAACGTTTGGTTTTGATACACAAGCGTATAAATTCTTGAGCAAACAAAACTCTACGGTTGTTCAGTTAACAAGCGTTCTTGGTTCTCAAATTGGCAATGAAGCCCGTTTGGTTTATACCACAATCCGCGACAAACGGGCGCCGGAGATTAATCCCTTCCCGCAAATTGAGATTCAAAACGTTGCAGGTTCGGGGACATCTGTTTTCATGGGTGTTGAACGCTCTTCCCAGCAAAATGCCCTAGACCAAAACTTGTTAAGTTTTACGAATAATTTTTCTTACTTTACTGGTAATCACAACATCACAGCAGGTTTGCAAATTGATCATTCGACTTTCTCTAACCTTTTCACTCAAGACGCATTTGGTACTTGGCGATTCTCAAACATTACCAATTTCGAGAATAAAGTAGCCAATCGTTACCGTAAAAGTTATCTTTTGGATGGTGGTAAAGAGCGTGCAGAATGGAGCATGATGATGACGGGCGCTTATCTCCAAGATCAATGGAAAGCCCTCCCAAGCCTCCGTCTAACGTTGGGGGTACGGGTAGAAGTGCCAACCTTCTTGGATAATCCGACCAAAAACGCGCAATTTGCTTTAGATTTCCCCGGACGTAGCACGGATGAAGTACCAAGTGGGCAAGTTCTGTTTAGCCCTCGCTTTGGATTTAACTGGGATGTATTGCAGAACAAGAAAACACAAGTTCGTGGTGGCCTTGGCGTCTTCTCAGGCAAAACGCCCGGTGTATGGCTCTCCAACCAATACTCAAACACTGGGGTGGACTTTGCTCGGATAGACGTGACTTCAGGTGTTCCGCAAGTGAATGTAGATCCGAACTACAAACCTGCTGCTTCACTTGTAACAGCAACCTCCGCTATTGCACTCACCGACAAAGGCTTCAAGTTGCCACAAGTTCTTCGTGGCAACATTGGTTTAGACCAAGAATTGCCACTTGGCTTGGTTGGTACACTTGAATTCCTTTATTCCAAGAATATGAATGACATCGTTTATGAGAACCTGAACCTCGTAACAGATGCCTCAAATATTTCTACAACGACGAAGCCCGCAGATGGACGGCCACTCTATGTAGCCTCGCGTAAATATAGCCGCTATACCAACGTGATGTTGCTTAAAAACTCGAATGAAGGTTATACCTATAACTTCTCTGTTCAGTTGAAGAAAAACGAGCGTAATGGCTTCTTTGGAAATGTCGCCTACACCTATGGTGAATCTTGGGACGTCAACTCTGGTCGTTCAAGTGTAGCGCAGTCACAATATGAATTTAACGAAGTGACTGGTAATCCGAATGCACCGGGCTTGGCTCGATCAGACTTTGATGTACCACATCGTATTATTGGTACAGTATCGTATAAGTTTAACCTTGGCAAACTCTTGGGTGTAAAAACCTTAGCGACAACAGCTTCTCTACTCTATGAAGGCCGGAGCGGCTTTACAGGAAACTATGCATACACAGGTGATGCCAACGGTGACGGTTTTCAAGGAAACGACTTAGCCTTCATTCCGGCTAAAGAGACTGACGCCGTTTGGCAAAACAATGGCGGAACGGATACACGTACACCAAGCCAAGTTTGGGCAGACGCAAATGCCTTTATCGAAAGCGTTGCCGATCTACGCAATAATCGTGGTAAAATCTTCCCACGTAATGGAGCGCGTCAGCCTTGGCGGAACAGTTTGGATGCACGTTTTACTATTGATTTGCCAAGTGTTAAGAATCAAAAACTACAGTTAACTGCAGACGTCCTTAACGTTCTAAGCTTGTTTAATGAAGACTGGGGTGTTGTGAAGTTCATTAACTTCGATACATTCAATCTCTTCGCCTTTAGAGGTTACGAAGCCGCTACAGGCAAGCCAATTCTTCGGTTTACAAAGCCTGCTAACGGGACGCCATATACTACCGATCAGATTGCCTCTCGCTGGCAAATGCAGCTCGGTTTGCGTTATACGTTCTAAGTTGGATGAACGTCCGAAAAGACAAAGGGGTTGTCGTTTTAATACGGCAACCCTTTTTTGATTGCCCAATTAACCGTGAGGAATTATGGCGAAGGCGTTAATGTCCGTATTTTCATAAGTTTCATCCCCAAAGAATTGTATGGAACCGGACAAGCAAGCCCACACCGTAACGATAGAAGTACCATCCGGCCACAACACGCCCTTCCGATTGGACGTGTATCTGACGCATAAACTCCCGAACGCCACCCGAACCAAAGTCCAAGAAGGAATTAAAGAAGGGGCTGTTTGGGTCAATGGTAAAACCCCAAAAGCCTCACAATTGGTACAGCCCGGCGATGTCATCACCTGTGAGATTCTCCGCCCGCCACCCATCGAGGCACTGCCAGAGGCCATCCCTTTAGACATTCTTTACGAGGACAAATGGCTCATAGTGCTACATAAAAAACCCGGCATGGTGGTACATCCCGCGTATGGCAACCGTTCTGGTACACTTATCAATGCCTTGTTGTACCATGTTGGCGCGGGAAAATTGACCTTTGAGGCCACCGAAGCACAAGAGGAGGGTGACGACGAAGACGAAGGGCACATTGGATTGGCCATGCGCAATGCCGCCCCGCGCTATGACGGCGACCCCACCATCCGGCCCGGTCTTGTACACCGCTTAGACAAAGACACGTCGGGGCTGATGGTCATCGCAAAAGATGACGCCACCCATGCACATTTGGCGGATCAATTTGCACGAAGAACGATCCAACGGCGCTACCATGCCATTGTTTGGGGCGTACTCCAACCACCAAGTGGAACACTCCAAACCCACTTGGGGCGCGACCGACGTAACCGAAAAGTGGTGGCCGTTTTACCAGAAGGACAAGGAAAGCACGCCATTACCCATTACGAAACCATCGAAGCCCTACAACATTTTTCCCTCGTAGCGTTTCGGCTGGAAACCGGACGCACACACCAGATTCGCGCACATGCCAAGTACTTGGGCCATCCCATCTTTGGTGATGAAACCTATGGCGGAACCCAAATAAAACCCGAACTCGCCAAAGGGACACGAAAAGCCTTCTTCCAAAACCTCTTCGAGCGCCTACCACGCCAGGCTTTACATGCCTATACACTCGGCTTTTTGCATCCGGCGACCGGAGAAGAATTATTTTTCCAAGCAGACTTGCCTGAAGACATGGCCTGGGTCTGGGAACGGTTGCAAAAAATGGATGCCCAACTAAAAGGTTATGTTGATGATTGATCCGTTCCCCGTGAAATGAAGGCGGGGAGGTGGCAGGTCTGCGATATTCGCCTTATATTAAAAGTTCTATCTTAGAGCCAAAAATATTAGGGCGATGCCGAAAGAATTCATCCCCATTCGTACTTACCTTGCACCGGATTGTATCCAGGTGGGGTTTGTTGCGTCCGACAAAACCGCTGCCATCCACGGTCTTTTATCTAAATTGGAGGGCCATCCATATGTTACCGACCTGAAAGAAGTGACCAATGCTATTTTAAAGCGCGAGGCGGTCATGTCAACGGGTGTAGGGAAAGGTCTTGCTTTGCCCCATGCCAAAACCGATGCCGTAAAAGAAATTGTGATCTCACTTGCGATTGCAGAAGGGGGGATTCAATTTGATGCCATAGACCAACAAGCCGTTCGGATTTTTATGCTACTGGTGGCCCCTACAGATGCAGCCCTACCACACATTCGGCTTTTGGGGCATGTATCGCGGATGATGAACCGTGAGAACTTCCGGAACCGTTTGTTACATGCACCCGATGCAGCGGCAGTCTTGCGATACTTTGAGGAAGAAGAAGAGCGAATGCGTGAAGAATAACCTTTGAACCAAACCCATTTTTTTGTGCAAACCTCCTTTCGGAATATAAAAGGCACGTTCGACGTACTGCCACACGATTATACGGCTGCGGGAAACCAAACCTATGGCTCCGCCGCATGGCTCTTTGTGGAGCGCCGTATCCGCGAAGTCTTTGATCGCTATGACTTCCGCGAAGTCCGAACGCCCATGTTTGAACCCACCGAGATGATTGCGCGGGGCGTGGGCGAGACCTCGGACATTGTGACCAAAGAAATGTTTGCATGGACGAAGGGCGATACAAATTATGTATTGCGCCCAGAACTCACCGCACCCATCATGCGGGCCTACCTGCAACACCGCTTAGACCAACAAGGCCCCGTCCAGCGCCTTTCCTACATCGGGCCATGCTTCCGCGCCGAGCGTCCTGCTCGTGGGCGATTCCGGCAGTTTCACCAATTCGGGGTTGAAATTATTGGCTCTTCCGATCCGCGCTCCGATGCCGAGGTGGTGGCTGTTCTTATGGCTGTTTATGGCGCATTTGGCATTGAGAACCTGCGCCTTCGGATGAATACACTCGGTACGCCAGAGGAACGGGCGATTTATAAAGCGGCCCTGCGCACGTTTTTGCTCCCCCACCGCGAAGCCCTTTCCGACATCAGCCGAGAACGTTTAGAGAAAAACCCGCTTCGGATTTTGGACACCAAACTCGAACACGAACAAGCCTTGTTGGCAGAAGCACCCGTTCTCACCGATTTTTTGGGGGGAGAAACCCGTGCCTTCTTCGATAGCGTTTGCGGCTATGTGCAAGACCTCGGTATTCCGTTCATAACCGATCCGAAATTGGTTCGTGGCTTGGATTATTACGCACACACCACCTTCGAGTTGGAAAGTGAAGCCTTGAATGGAGCCTTGGCCGGCGCTGGCCGGTACGACCTACTGGCAAAGGACTTTGGCAATCCGAATCCCGTACCGGCTGTTGGCTTTGCTGCCGGAATGGAACGCTTGTTTGTGGTCTTGAATGATGCGGGATATGTCTTTCCCAATCCCTCAACACCAGATGTCTTTTTGGTTGCGATGGGTGCAGAAGCGGAAAATTGGGTATTCCGTAAGGCACAATCGTTACGGACGGCGGGAATCCGAGTGGCGTTTGACCTGAAAGGCCGTTCGATGAAGGCGCAAATGCGGGAGGCCGACCGCTCGCGAGCACCATTTGTGGTTATTGTGGGCGATCAAGAACTTAGCGCCCAAGCGGTGAACCTGAAAAACATGGCGGAAGGCACACAAGAAACCATTCCAGAAGACAGACTGTTGCAAAAAATCCAATCCTTTACCATGTCCAGTGATAGATAATGGTAAATTTCAGGATCATGCAAGTTCTTGATTATCCGTAATTCGTGGTATTGTTTTTATTCCGGTTCAGATACGCAAAGAATCCTCACAAAGAAGACCATTTATATTGATAAGTACCTCATGAACAATACCTTTTTTTTAACAAACTGGCTTTGAACAACCCCTTAAAATAATCCCTGCAATTATGTACCCACGCATCAGCGACATGCTTCGGGCTTGGTTTGGAATTGACTTTCCGATGCCCATTTATACGTATGGCTTCATGCTTGCCGTAGCCATTTTAACCGCAAGTTGGCTTGCAGGTCGTGAGTTAAGACGCCTCCAAAAGATCGGGAAGTTAGGTAAACTCACCCAAAAGGTACGAGACAAGAATGGCCGTATTTCGCAAGTAACGCTTCAGCCCTCGGATCTGATGAGCAATATCACGGTTATTGCAGCAATTGCGGGCGTGATTGGCTCTAAGGTCTTCTACATTTTAGAGTCTCCGGGCGGCGATGTAGTCGCCAAACTATTTTCCTCTGGTGGCCTTACGTTCTATGGTGGCTTAATCTTTGGTACTGCCTCGGTCTTGTATTATGTCCATAAAAAAGGAATTTCAGGTGTTTCCTTGCCTATTTTTATGGATGCTTTGGCCCCTACGGTCATTCTTGCTTATGGTATTGGGCGTATCGGGTGTCACCTATCGGGTGATGGCGACTGGGGCATTGCTGCCAATTTAGCCCTTAAACCTGACTTCTTACCGATGTGGCTTTGGGCAGACACCTATCCGGGTAATATTGCGGGCGAGGTAATTCCGGCTCCCGGCGTTTATCCCACGCCCTTGTGGGAGTTCTTGGCTTGTTTTGCCATTTATTGGATATTGGTCGCCCTTCGGAACCATCCTTTTAAACCCGGTTGGATTTTTTCTTTGTATTTGTTATTAAATGGCTTAGAACGATTTTTTATCGAAAAAGTACGGGTGAATGCACGCTTCGATTTTTTGATGTTCCAGACCACGCAAGCAGAGCTAATTGCCTCTTTTTTGATCATCGTGGGTATTGTGGGACTGGTCATAACCACCCGCCGTATGACCGCGCCAGAAGCCCCGTCCAGTCCAACAATGTCAACTTAGAACTGAAATCCCACGCGAGCCAAAGGAAGGCCACGCGGATACTCGTCCGAGAAAGCAACCCAGCCGGAAACCACCATATTTCCGGCTTTTGTCCACCCACCCACACCATAGCCCACATGGATGCGTTTTGACTGCTCGCCATCGGCCCAAACGCGCCCTGCGTCTGCAAATGTGAGCCAGCCACTCGTAATGGATTGTCCAAAAACGTTACGGCTAAACAACTCACTGCGGGCTTCCAGATTGGTAAAAGCCATACTCCGCCCCCCAAACCGACGTTGAAAATAGCCTCTTAGGTAATTAAACTGCCCGATGCGGTGCGCTGCATAATACGGGAACTCGCCCAAAAGGTGGCCGCCACCCAATCGTAGCGCCAGCAAGCCGGGCACGAACGAGAAGGGAAGATAAACGGAAACCTCTCCAGAGAGCGTGGTAAATACCTCGTCCGTATGGGTTAAATGACGGTAATGTTTGGCCTGTAGGAATGCTTTCATCCCCCGTTTTGGAAAGGTTGGGTGGTCAGTTCGGTTGGTTTGAAGCCGCACTTCCAAGCCCCCAAATGTTCGATCGGCATAGATATCTGGCAAAAGTCCAACATCTCCTGTGCCATTGATGCGAGCCTCCTCCAAGTTAATGGATTCCCAAAATGGCCCCACCCTAAGCCGCTGTTTCAAGGTGCTGCTGCTCCAGTCTAAGGATGTCCATAGCCGGAAGCGTTGGCGTTTGGCATCGTAGTACCGGTTATCGTTCTTGGGACTTTCGTTACCGAGTTTATAAAAAGCATGGAAATTGGTAGGAGCGAGGGCGTGCGCTTCGCCAAAAAAACCCCATTTTCCCCAAATATGCGGCGCGTCGGTATGACCCCAAACATTAAAACCACCCGTTATCGGCGAGACATCCGCCGTAAGTTGGTAAGCTCTGGTATAGACGGGATGATACCCGCGAATGACCCGTTGGAGGCTAAGCCCACCCAGTACCCAATCGGTGGAATTGGTTTCGCCATAGGGGACGATAACGGTAAAAGGCTTGCGGTACGTTCCTTTTTGGGCACGTTGGATGGTTGCTGCAAACGTTTTAACGGCGACGGGCAGGTGAGAAATACGGGCAAGAAGCACCTCGGCCAATGCGTTGCGGGATAACTCGTCTAAGGTGTTGGGCATTTTATGGACGGCTTCTCGGATAACTTCTGGTTGCAGTTTTCCTTGCATAAACGCCAACAAGGTTGCCCAATTTTCGGGTGTCCAATCGGCTAAAAATGCCAAATCGCTTGTATTGACCGTTATAAAACCGATTAGGTCTTCGGTCTTTCCACCAAATTCCGGACGTTTTAATCGCGAATTGTGTAAGGCCAATACGCGGTTCATGAACCCATCGTGCCGATTCATGCCCAAGAATGGTGACCAAAGCGGAACATAAACCACCTCTTTGCCTTCTCCATAGGGTCGCCACGTTTGCGGTGTATGCTCCGGTGAACCCAACAAAATTCCCAGAAGCCGGAACGTCGCATATTTAAATACATCTACTCCACCAATCAATTTTCGGGCTTTAAACCGCTTGAGTAAGGTATCGGGCAAGACTGTTTGATTTTCATCGCCTGCTTGGGTTTGCTCCCAAATGGCCGGACGTCCCCACCATCTGCGAATTTCAAACGGCGATACGGGCAAATCCAATGCTTCGGCAAGGTGCATGGCCATAAAACCACCAAAGGGATGTACCGCCGGATCTTGCTTCATGGGCCAAAGCCGGTGGTATTTTCCGCTTTCCGCATCTCGCACCCAAACCCCGTCCTTGCGCTGCGAATCTGCCCGTAGTACCGAAAAGGGCACTACGGAGGGATCAATACGCGAAATGGGCACATGAGCAGTCCATTCAGAGCGGTACTGCACCCCCACGAGCCAATCAGGTACATCGGTGGTGGCGATACTTGGCGCCAATGGTTGGGCACTTAATTGGCCCAAATTGCCCCAAATCAAGGATAGGAATACGCCCCAGTAGCATAAGTCTCGGACTTGGCCGCAATTCGGAATTGTACGAAGTAGGATCAAATATCCGGCTGTGTCGTTAAGGAGATGTTTTTTCACCCGCCCGCCTTCTTTGTTTTATGCGAGAATTGTTTCAGTTAAATCATTATTTCCGAAAATACGCCTATTTGTTTTGGCCTGGCATCTTTTTTTGTTTTGCCAGTGCCATCTTCTCGGTGATGGTTCCGATGATTGTACGTTATGGCGTGGATGCCATCCCGCGGATGGTGGCGCAGTATCAGATGGTTCAGGGAACCGCAGCAGCCCCCACCTTGTTCCGGCAAAGCATTTATGGCCTGCTTGAGTTCGGCGGCTTGGTACTTTTGGTGAGTTTGCTCAGCGGTATTTGTCTCTTCATCATGCGCCAAACCATTATTGTGATGTCGCGCCATGTGGAGTACGACCTACGGAACGACCTTTTCCAACACCTACAAACCCTCTCGGCAGGTTGGTACACCCGCACCCCTACGGGTGATGTGATGAGCCGCCTCACCAGCGACATCGAGCAAGTTCGGCAATACGTTGGACCAGCCATAATGTATGCCGCCCGTTCTATTGTAGTGGTTATTGTCGCTGTGGTGGTGATGTTCATGATCTCGCCCACCCTAACGTGGTACTCGATGATCCCTATGCCGCTTTTGGCCATTGCCATTTATTACATTTCGCGGATGAGCTTCTCCAGAAGCCAAGCCATTCAGGAGCAATATGCCGTCCTCACGAGCCGCTCACAAGAAGTTTTTTCCGGTATTCGCGTGATCAAAGCGTATGCGCGGGAGGCGTTCGAGTCGGATGAATTTGACCGCGAATCCGATGAATACCGCAAACGAAATATGGGGCTTGCCCGTGTGGAAGCGGCTTTCCGGCCTGCTTTTGTGATTTTGATTGGGATGAGTGTGGTGATTGTGATCTGGGTAGGAGGCGATTTGTATATGCAGGGACAAATCACGATTGGAAACATTGCCGAATACATTATTTATGTCACCCTTATGACGTGGCCTGTGGCTTCGATGGGGTATATCATTATGCTTATTCAGCGGGCAAAGGCGTCGTGGCTACGTTTAAGCAAAATTTTCCAGACCAAGCCAGAAGTGGCCGATACCGAGCAGACCAATAACAGCATCACAGCCCTGCAAGGTCGCTATGAATTTCGCGATGTCACGTTTAGCTATACGCCAGATGGTCCCGATGTGCTGAAAAATGTAACCTTTGAGATCGAAGCCGGAAAAACCCTTGCCATCGTAGGAAGAACGGGTTCCGGAAAGACCACCATTGCCGAACTCATGTTACGGCTCTACGATGCACAATCAGGAGAGGTTTGGGTAGATGGTCACCCTATTCGTACTATTCCACTTCAAACCCTACGCGGTGCTGCCGGATATGTCTCACAAGACGTTTTCCTCTTCTCCGATACCATTGCCCATAACATCGCTTTTGGCCGGATGGACGCACCGGAAGGAGACATTACCAATGCCGCAGCGGAGGCCGATCTCCTCGAAAATATTGAGGGCTTTTCGGAAGGCTTCGAGACGTTTGTGGGTGAACGAGGCATTACGCTTTCTGGAGGACAAAAACAACGCACCTCCATTGCCCGTGCTTTGGTACGCAATCCGAAATTACTCATCTTGGACGATGCCCTGAGTGCAGTGGATACGGCCACCGAAGCCAAAATCTTAGAAGCCCTCCGCAAACACTTTGGCCAACGAACGGTGGTCATCATTTCCCATCGCATCTCGGCGGTGCAAGATGCCGACTTGATCTTGGTGATGGATAATGGCCGGATCGTGGAGTCGGGTACACACGAGGTTCTCTTAGACCATAATGGCCTCTACAAAGACCTTTATACCAAGCAATTGCTCGAAGAAGAAATTGCCGCCCTTACTTAGTGTTTTTCCTATATACCGAAAATTTAGATACTTGTGAGCAATAAATCTGCACAAAAACCGGACGACCGGAAAAAGAACAACCCCCAGATAGATACCGACGAAGTTGCTGCAAAATTTGATCGCCATCTTTTTGTGCGCATCATGAGCTACCTCAAGCCTTACAAAGGCTGGGTGGTTTTGGCCTTTTTGCTAAACCTCTTGGGTGCGCTTATGGGGCCACTCCGTCCGTACCTAACCCAAATCGCGATTGACCACCACATCGTGAAACATGACCAAAGCGGCTTGTTGTGGATTGTTACGGCACTTTTTGGATTACTGGCCCTTGAAGGGATTTTGAGTTGGGGAAATGCTTACCTGACTTCTTGGATCGGGCAAAATGCCATTTTCGACCTTCGCCAAAAGGTATTCCGCCATCTGCAAAGCCTAACGCTTTCTTTTTTTGATAAACAACCCGTAGGCCGCCTGATCACACGCACCACCTCGGACGTTGAGGCGCTGAATACGGTACTTTCGGCGGGCGTGGTGACCATCTTGGGGAACATCTTCTCCATTCTTTTCATCATGTATTTTATGATGATCCTGCATTGGAAGTTGGCGCTCCTCACGCTGGCCATTGTGCCTTTTATGTGGTGGGTCTCCATGATTTTCCGAAAAAGAATGCGCGATGCCTTCCGCGAGACCCGCAAGCAGGTAGCACGGCTCAATGCCTTTTTGAATGAGCATGTCACGGGCATGAAGATTGTGCAAGTGTATAACCGCGAGGCCGAGGAAATGAAGCGCTTTGATGGCGTAAATGACGACAACCGGAAGGCACAAATCAAAACCGTTTTTTACTTCGCCCTATTTTATCCGGTGATTGATGTGATTGCGGCAGTTGCTTTGGCCCTCGTCATTTGGTACGGAGGTGTTCAGGCTGTAGATCGCTCGCTCTCGTTGGGGGTATTAGTGGCCTTCATCCAATACGTCCGTATGTTTTTTGAACCCATCCGCCAACTTTCCGACCAATATAGTACACTGCAAGGCGCTATGGCGGCTTCTGAACGTTTATTCCAGTTGCTGGACTTAAACCAGACCACACACGAGGCCGAGCATCCCAAAATGCCGGAGACATTTCTCGGAAAAATTGAGTTTAAAAACGTATGGTTCGCTTATGAGACTCCTGCCGCAAGTGCAGAACCTAAATGGGTACTCAAGGACATTTCCTTTACCGTAGAACCGGGGCAGACCATTGCCGTGGTTGGGCCGACTGGCTCCGGTAAAACCACCCTTATCAATCTTCTCCTTCGGTTCTACGAAACGCAAAAAGGACAAATTTTGATAGATGGCGTTGACATCCGTCAGATGCCTTTGGCCACACTCCGCCGGAAAATCGGCTTGGTCTTACAAGAAGTTTTCTTGTTCTCTGGATCGGTAGCACGGAACATCACGCTGGGCGATCCGAGTTTTTCCGAAGCGGAAATTAAACATGCCGCCGAGAGTGTGGGCGCTGCAACTTTCATCCAACAGTTGCCCGATGGTTATGCGCAGAATGTGCAAGAACGCGGGGCTTCGCTCTCGCATGGGCAACGCCAATTGCTCTCATTTGCACGCGCCTTGGTGTTCGATCCGGCGGTTTTAGTCTTGGACGAGGCCACCTCCAGTATTGACACCGAAACCGAACAGATGATCCAACACGCCTTAGAGAACATGTTCGCAGGACGTACCTCCGTGGTGATTGCCCACCGCCTTTCTACCATCCAAAATGCCGACCAAATTCTGGTTATCCATCGTGGTATTCTGCGCGAAAAAGGCAATCATCAAGCCCTCTTAGCGCAAAATGGACTGTATAAGCGCCTCTACGAACTCCAATACAAGGAGCAGGAATATTCCTCATAGCCACACGTCTTTAGTGGTTTAGGTTATTGTTTATAAATGAATTAGATTTTGAAATCAGCCTAATTTCTTCCGCTTATGCCATCACAAAATTTCCTACATAAAAAATATGGGAGGTATTGTCCGGATTTTGGCACACCATTCGTCTCTAAGGTGTATAAGGGGACTTTCCTCATCTCAACACCAAAATCATAGCTTATGAAACCCTTTTTGTATCTGTTTCGGGAGTCCTCGGCGGAGATGGCTCACCTCTCGCCCGCCGAGCTACAAGCTGACTTGGCCCGCTGGATGGCTTGGACGGAATTACTCGGCCAACAGGGCCACTTAGAGGACGGCCAGCCTTTGATCCCAACTGGACGTGTGGTAACGGGGATAACCAACCACACCACCGAAGGCCCATATGCCGACAATGGCGAAATCATTGGTGGTTACTTGGTCGTCCTTGCAAACCACTTAGACCACGCCACCGAACTTGCCCAAGACTGTCCCATCCTGCACTACGAATCCGGCTCGGTGGAAATCCGAGAAATCATTAAATTGCCTAATCCCGAATTGGCCTAAACTCCGCCTACCATGAAAGATTTTATGTACATTTTCCGAGGCGGGGAAGCCGATCCCGCAATTCCTGCCGCCGCACCAAGCGCCGAAGAACTACTCCTCTGGGATCAATGGATGGAGCCACTTTTGGCCGAAGACCGTGTAATTGGAGGCGAACCCTTGGTTCCGACCGGAAAGGTGATCCGAGGCCAGCATAAAGTGGTGACGGATGGCCCGTTTGCCGAGGGCAAAGAAATGGTGGGCGGCTATTTCTTCTTAAAAGCAGAAAATCTCGAAGAAGCAGTTGCCCTCACCAAAGGCTGCCCCATCTTGTACACCGAAGACGGCACGGTCGAAGTCCGCGAAATTCATCCTATGTAGCATTAAATGGATTCGCACTTTCTACGATACGAATCTGGCAGGCTGGTGGTGCAACTCACCAAGCGTTTTGGGACGCATCACCTCCCGCTTATTGAAGACGTTGTACAGGATACTTTGTTAAAAGCGTGGGAGATCTGGCGATTTCGGGGCATTCCAGAAAACCCTTCGGCGTGGCTCTTTCGTGTGGCGTGGAACCTTGCCATAGATGCACTCCGCCGCCAGCAAAGACAAATGCCCCTTACCACACAGGTTTCCGAAACACTTCTAACAGCAGAGCCGCCTGAAAATCCACCAGAAACCATCTTTTTAGACGAGGTGTTACGGCTTATGTTTGTGTGCTGCCATCCCGATTTGCCTCGCGAAGCACAAGTGTCCCTGATCCTCAAGTATTTGTGTGGCTTCTCGGTTCAAGAGATTGCACGCGCCTTCCTCACCAACGAAGCCAATATCGAAAAACGCCTTTATCGTGCACGAAAAGCCTTCCGAACCAAGGATATTCCGCTGGAGGTTCCATCACCGCACATACTCCAAGAACGGCTCGATCAGGTGCTCTTGGCCATTTATTTGCTGTTCAACGAGGGGTATAAATCTAACCAACCGGATGAGGTCATCCGCCGTGATTTGATTGCCGAGGCTCTACGCTTGGGCAATTTGCTTGCAGAAAACCCCATCACCCAAACACCTGCGGTTTTTGCTTTACTCGCCCTGATGTGCTTCCAAGCAGCCCGCACCGAAGCACGACTTACAGAAACGGGGGCCTTGTGTCTATTGCCAGCGCAAGACCGCACCTTATGGGACAACGCCCTCATCACCATAGGAAAGCACTTCCTCAACCGATCCGCGACCGGAGAAGGAATGTCACGGTATCATTTGGAGGCGGGAATCGCCTGGGAACACACCAAAGCAACTTCTTTTGAAACCACCAATTGGCATAAAATTCTGCGGTATTATAATGTCTTGGAAGAATACTACCCCTCCCCTATGACATCGCTCAATCGCCTGATTGCCCTTTCCGAAGTAGAAGGCCCTGAAGCTGCACGCTTGGCTTTAGATGCCAGCGAGGTCAACAAGACTTTAGCCAAGAACCATCTTTTCCATACCGTGCGCGCCCATTTTTTGTACCGAACTGACGAACCCGAACATGCGCTTCGACATTGGCGCAAGGCACTACACTTGGCGCCTTCGCACGCAGAACAAGCCTTCATTGAGGAAAAAATCGCTCATCTCACCACACTTCTACCAGAGGCTCCAACACCCACTAAGCCAAACAAGCATCCTTGATTTTGGCTTTATGGACGGAAATTGAAGAAAAGTCTTGCTTTACTTATATCTTTTTTGTTTCTTCATGGGTTACTAAAACAAGGTTCGGGTCGTCCTTACATTATACATAAGCAGCAAAGATTACCCTGCAAACCCTTTTGTTTTCATTTTCCCCCTAACAAACAAACCGTAATGAGTACAAACACAGAATCCTGGGGATCGCGGGTGGGGCTGGTTCTGGCTATGGCAGGCAATGCCGTAGGTCTTGGGAACTTCCTCCGCTTTCCGGTACAGGCCATCGAAAATGGTGGAGGGGCATTTATTATCCCCTACTTGGTCTGTTTTCTTTTAATGGGTATCCCACTCCTCTTTGTCGAATGGTCTATGGGCCGTTTTGGTGGACAACACGGACACCACAGCACGCCTTTTATTGTGGGTTCGATGGCTCCAAATGGTCGTATCTGGAAATATGTGGGCGTTTTCGGGATTTTTACGAACTTGGCCGTTGCCGCTTATTATTGCTACATCGAGTCATGGACCATGTCCTATGTGTATCACACCATTATAGGGTCTTTTAGCGGCAGTTCTCAAGCATCGGTAGCACAGTTCTTTACCGACTATACCGACCTTGGTGTCTCGCATACGGGTATCCCATACGAACCAGTGGTATTTTATGTCCTGTGTCTGCTCCTGAATACTTGGATCTTATCACGCGGCTTGAGTGGTGGGGTAGAAGCCGTAGCCAAAGTTGGAATGCCCTTACTTATTCTGTTCGGGATTTTCTTGGCCATCCGAGGCATCACACTCACCTCTGGAAGCGATGGTGCGGTGAATGATGGCATGATGGGTTTGAACTTCCTGTGGAACCCACAATTTGATAGCATCTGGAATGCTAAAGTATGGCTGGCTGCCGCAGGACAAATCTTCTTTACACTTTCGGTAGGTATGGGTAGCATTCATTGTTATGCTTCTTATTTGCGTTCCCGCGATGATGTCGCCTTGAATGCGATGGGCGCTGGCTGGACAAATGAGTTTGTAGAAGTGGTTTTGGGCGGTGCGATTGTGATCCCCATCACCGTAGGATACTTGGGGATAGATGGCGTTAGGGAAATTGTGGCAAGTGGTGGTGGTTTTGGTTTGGGCTTCCAGACCTTGCCTTATCTCTTCCAACAATGGGGTCCCATCTTGGGCACGCTTTCTGGCGTCATGTGGTTCGGCCTTTTGTTTTTTGCAGGGATCACCTCGTCTTTGGCCATGGGAACGCCAATTATGGGCTTCTTACAAGACGAATTTGGCTGGAAACGCGAAAAAGCAGCTTGGACGTTTGGTCTTGCTGTCCTGATCCTTGGCCTGCCAACCGTTATCTTCTACAAAGAAGGCGTTTTTGGCGAGTATGACTACTGGGCCGGTACGGTCTCTCTGGTCATCTTTGCCCTATTAGAGATCATTTTGTTTGCATGGGTCTTTGGCATGAAGCGCGGTTGGGATGAGATCACACGCGGCGCAGACATAAACGTACCACCCGTCTTTAAATTCATCATCCAATACGTGACTCCACTGTTTTTATTGGCCGTTTTTGTCTTCAGTTTGCCTGATATCTTTAAACAACTAACGGATGACAAGCCCTTGGCCGTACATCTGTCTCGGTTGTTGCTTTTGGCCTTGTTTATTGGCATTGCTTATTTGGTACGGGTGGCCTACTACAAACGAATTCGCGAAGGCCGTCATATTGTAAAACAAGCTTAAGGAGGTTCTGGCTATGACAACAGCAGCACTTGCTTTATGGCTAACCGCCATAACACTCATTATAGGAACTACGGTGTACTTCTTCCTGAAGGTTTTAAACACCCCACCGCAGGAAGGTGGCGATCATGAGCCACCGCACATAAAATCCTTCGACGCAACCTGATTGGTTTAACCCACGAGAGAAGGCAAAGGCCCCCGATAGCAAAATCGGTGGGCCTTGTTTGTTACAGAAAGCCTCCGTACCGGTTACTTCAGGGCTGCCAGAATTTTTAATTGGCCCTCCGTAACATCTCCGAAGAGGGAAATCCCGCTCGCGCCATTGTTCCGAGCGAAATGCACCCCACTCCGGAAGGCTTCTTCGTCTGCGAAGCCCGGAAGGTACAAGCCCGCATAGAGCGGCTTGGTGTCCCGAAGCCCGAATACACCTTGTTCTACCGCCTCGCCGATCCACCGTTCTGGTTCCAAATAAAAACTATGATACACCATCGGACAAACGGCATCTAACTTCCAGCGCGTCCAATCTTGCCGTACAATCCGTTGGGCAATTTCGGGCGTTGGGAAAACGGCTGCCGTGATGGGTTTTTTGTGTGCATGAACCACATCCGCAAGACGGTTCACCAACCGTGTGACGGCATCGTAGCGGAATTTGCGCCATGAGTACTGATCAGAAGGGTAAGTGATGTCTTTCGGATCTTTGCCATAGAGGGCCTTATACTGCGAGCGGCACACGTCACAATAGCAGAAGTCATAGTCCGGCAGTTCTTGGGTTTGTACCAAATTATAGGTCGGCCACAATTCTACAGGTAGAATAACATCACAAAAACGCACATAGTCCAAGTGGATACCTTGTACATAGGGTTTTTTGAGGTGATCCCGCACAAATTGCACCAAATAATCGCCCACTTCTTTCCGGCTTGGACAGACCCAGCGGTAATATTCCACATAAGGCGGTTGGTCGTAGCAAGACTTCCCGCTTCGGCTCACGGCGTACCATTCTGGATGGTTGTCTCGGATCCATTGGTCGCGGCGGTTGGTCGTCCACATCCAGAGGTGTGTAGAAAGACCCGCATTGGCTGCTGCTTTAAATGTGGCCTCGTGATACCATTCTATAAAAACGCCATAAATTCCATACCGTTTGTATAGCCTAAACATCTCTCGACGCTGCGCATCTGTTTGTTTGTCATCTGGTCGGATCCAAATCCAATTACGTACAGGCCGTTTTGCAGCCGAGGTCGCAAACCCCATTTCGGGTGCGGCCAAAGCCGCCGCTCCAAGACCCATCAGTTTAAGCGAGTTTCTACGATCCATGTTTTTTAGGGTTAGATTGAAGGGGAAGAATGAGCAAGTTATCCAATTATGCCACGTTCTCCAATAGATAAAAAACGCGAATGTGCTTCTGGATATATGTTTGCAATCATTGTATATCGCCTCAAGCAACTTCTGATGCTAAGATTTTTCTCAGGCTCTAAATTGCTGTCATTAAATGAATTAAGCCATTTAGATTGGTTTAGTTGTGCTTCAAGCCAATGGCTTTGGGTAGATTAAAAACCTGTTGGGTATTCGCTCTTCCCCAAAACACCGCTTAGGAATGCGTCAATTTCGGCTGGGGAGTTTTCTTTTGCGCTGCATTTGTTTTGGGCCGTACCACAGCCAGAAGCCCGTAAGACTAAACACCAGTAAGGCCAAACCCATAATGGTGGTATAAACAAGTTTAATGATCCCGCCATCGGTCGCAAAATAGCGGTCTAGAATCGAACCATCGTGGAGGTGTTCCACCATATCCGCATTACGTCGCTCAATATGCAAGACCTTTCCGGTTGCGCCGTCCAATTGTATGCCCCAATAATGATCGGCATAGACAAATTTTACACTACCTTTGTCTTGGCGGACATCTATCCGATCAAGCGCAAGGGATACATCTGGCGCGACATAAGCTTGTAGGGCGCGGTTGGCAATTTCTTGCAATTCGTGGAGGGGCTTCCATTCTTCCAACTCCGAGGTTGTGCCTTTTTGCGTAGGCGCCAATAGCATCCCGTTGCTATTCTTCTTCCAGCCCAATAACAAGCCTGTCACCGCAATCACGATAAAAAAGACAAAAAGGAAAATGCCCGTCAGCCGGTGAACGGTACGGAAGGCTCTTAAGGTTTGTGCCTGTTTTTTACGCTTTTCGGTATCGTGCATGGCATGGATTGTGTTAAGGGAGTAAATTATCTTTAATGGACATCATATAGGCAAAGGCGGCTTCGTATTCATTCGGGATACGGCCTTCTAAGATGGCTTCTTCAATGGCTTTTTTGATAATCCCGACTTCTTTACCGGGATTAAGACCCAATGCCTCCATAATCTCATTCCCTTTAACGGGTGGTTGGAAGTTTCGCAAACGATCCTTCTCCTCCACCATCCGCATTTTTTCTTCGACCAGATCGAAATGTGCCAAGTATCGTGCTGCTCTTTTGGGATTTTTGGTAGTAATGTCCGCCCGAACAAGGGTCATCAGGTCTTCGAGATCGTCTCCAGCATCAAATAACAGACGTCTTACCGCCGAATCGGTAACGATTTCATCCACCAAGGCCACAGGGCGATGGTGGAGCGAGACCAATTTTTGTACATAGCGCATCCTTTCATCTACGGGCATCCGCAAGTGTTTAAAAATCCCCGGAATCATGCGTCCGCCACGGTCTTCGTGCCCGTGAAACGTCCAGCCGAGGTCTTGAACATAGCGTTTGCTCTTGGGTTTGCCAATATCATGCAGAAGTGCCGCCCACCGGAGCCATCTGGTCTCCTCTGGGGCGCGGTCTTGAACGGAGGCGGCAAGATTATCCAAAACTTGTAGGGTGTGGAAAAAATTGTCTTTGTGTTTATTGCCTTCCATGTTTTCTACGCCAGCCAAGGCGGTCAGGGCGGGAAAAACATGCGACAAAATACCCGTTTCAAACAAAATGCGAAAGCCCACAGACGGTACGGGGCAAACCATAATCTTCTGAAGCTCATCCGTCACACGTTCCATGCTGATGATTCGGATCCGATCGGCCATTTTTTTCATGGCAGCCACAGCATCTGGATCAATATCAAACCCAAGTTGTGCGGAAAAACGAGCCCCCCGCATCATCCGCAAGGGGTCGTCGGAAAACGTGATTTCTGGATCAAGAGGGGTTCGGATAATTTTCTCGGCAAGGTCTTTTTGCCCACCAAAGGGATCAATAAGCTCCCCGAAGGACGAGTGGTTTAGCGAAATGGCTAAGGCATTGATCGTGAAGTCTCTTCTGTTTTGGTCTTCTTCTAATGTTCCATCCTCCACAATGGGCTTACGGGAATCACGCGAATAGCTTTCCGACCGCGCCCCGACAAACTCCAATGCGAGCAACTGTCCCCCGTGTAGATAAAGGTGTACCCCAGCCGTCCCGAAATTTTTATGCACATGGGCCATTTTTACCTGAAACGCCTCGGATACGGCTTGTGCCAAGCGGATACCACTGCCCGCTCCTATGGTTACAAAATCAAGGTCTTTTGTCGGGCGCTCAAGTAGCCAGTCACGCACGCCACCCCCTACCATAAAGACTGGTAGGCCCAAATCATCGGCCAATGCACCAATACGGTGCAGAATATTTGCATGAGGAAGCCTGTTCAAATACTGCATATTTAGGAAAAAGTGTTGAGCAGTTTAAGATACATGGTTTGAAAGATGTTTTTTCCGAAAAACGTGCCAAAGTCTTGCGCCAACCTTGCTATAGAACGGATGAGGTGGTCTGGCGGTCAACGAACACCACGCTGAAGCATGGGGTTAAGGCCAAGCTGGAAAGCATGTGGCAACGCCGCTCACCTGAATAGAGACGAAAGCAAGCAAAACATTAACACCGTCCTTTAGGGCAGAGATGAAGGCGCACAAACCAAAAAGGGCTTTAGCCGTGACGATCACCCAACGTGTATGCCGTGCGCTGGGAAATGGATTTCCATGAAGATGTCACCCCTACGGGGCTGGGTCGTGCGTTGGGAACGGTTTTCTATTAAGATGTCGCCCCGATGGGGCTTTCCGTCCGTCAGGGTGGAGAGGAGAACACCCAAAAAACAATGGCTCGCCGACCATAATCACATAGATAGAAAGCTACGTAAAACACCAACACTAACACCGTCCTTTAGGGCGGTGATGAATGAGCACAAGCCAAAAAGGGCTTTAGCCGTGACGACCACAGAACATGGAATACAACCCTTAAGTCATTGTTATTAAATGAATTATCGCTTTTGCCTTGATCTGATGCCTTCCAATTACATCATCACGAGATTTCCTACATGATGCTCGGATGGCACGGTAGGCTTTGGAAAATCCGCCGGCAGACTATGACTACGAGTATCCAACCATTCCGAATCGTAGAAATATGCCGCCCGGACGGAGCTAAGTTTGCACCTTTTCATTACGGTACACCGCAAAGTTACCCATGCAAGAGGTGACCGCCACCTCGGCGATAGTCTGATTTACCCATAACTCACGTTGTTGCATGTATTTTTCTTTTTGCCCGAAATTTTGTTTCTATTTTTAGAAGCCACCCTAATTCTGTAGTGTAAATCCCTACACAATTATTTGATAAAATGACACGTAAGATTGCAAGATTTTTCGACCTTAAGGTGATTAAATTGTTTATATCAAAAATATATTTACCGACTCGAAAAAATTACATAAAAATTTGTTTTTTAATGACAAAAAATCTGCGAGAAGTCCAAAATAGGACATGAAAAAATGAATATTTTCAGCATACCTCGCTTTTTTATTCTGAAACATCAAGCATAACGCTTAAACACAAAACCCTATGAAACGCTTCCTCCTATTACTTGTAGCACTCACCATTATCCCGATTCTTACCGTTGAGGCACAACAACAAAAAGGGCTTTATTTTAAACCTGTCGCTGGTCAATTTATTACGGTTTCTCCCGGAGAATTTCCAAAAGCAGGATCGTTAGAACCGCGACAAACCACACTAACCGTAACAAACCCAACCACTGGCGCAACCAAAGTGGTTTCAGAAAAAGCTCTTAATGGCTCGTTTGGCGAAGGTTTGCGGTATGGCCTTACGGTTGGATATCAATTAGAGAAGCACCTTGCATTAGAATTTGCCGCCACGTACTTTACAGGAAAAAGCCAGTTACTGGTGCAAAAAACGGTAACGGCTGGCACAACCACCCTTTTGGATTTAAAGGCAGAAAGCAACGCCGTTGCAGCAGAAATTGCACCCGCTTTTATTGTAGGTTTTCCTTGCAAGCACAAAATGAATCCTTATGCCCGTATCGGAGTTATTTTACCTGTTTATGGATATTCGGAAGTAAATACCACCGCAAATGACCTTACGGGTAGTGTAGCAGCAACCATAAATCCCTTGTTTAAAGCAGCAGAACTATCTCGCACCGAAAAGATACAGCCTAATCCTACCCTTGGCTTTATAGGGGGCTTAGGTCTTAATATCCCTCTCGGGGATAAGTTAGGAATTACTGCCGAATTGGAATACCGCAATACACCCGTTAGTTCAAAATCCAAAGAAATGACCGCATTTTCGGCAATGGGTACTCTGGCAAATGGCACAAAAATTCCCGTTACCATGGATCAGATGCCAACGTATCTCAAAAATGTAAACTATCAAGATGAAATTACCGAATCTTCTAACGTGCCGGGCCATATTGGATTTGATGCTAACAAGCCCGGAAACGAACTGAAATCTTATATCAACATCGGTGGTTTAGGTGCTGTTATTGGGATTCGACTGAATTTCTAAACACTTCCTCATGCGGTAGATATGACAGGCGTGCATGTTGTGTGCGCCTGTTTTTTTGTAAAGAAGTGTTACCCAATGTGATTTATGGGTTTTAAGTCATCTTTTAAAGAATAATATCCTTGAAATTGGTCTAATTTCTCCTTGAAGCACTTCAAGGCAATCGGCTTTCGATAGGCACAATTACCGGATTGAAGGCAATGAAGAAGATACCATCCCGCTGGTACTAAATCCAGACTATAGACCTCCAAGTCATGGCTAAAACCAACTGTGGAGTCCGCTAAAAACAACCCCAAGCTGAAACACAAGGTTAATTCCAAGTTGAAAAAAAATAGGTCATAGACATCAAACCAACTTAACACCGCTCGTCTGAAAGGAGACATAAAGCAAGTAAAAACAATACCAAATACCCAAATCAACGCTACCCTTTTCGGCGGAGAAGAAAGCACAAAAAAATACTATATAACACCAACACTCAAAAAAGGACTTTAGCCGTGACGATCACCCAACGTGTATGCCGTGCGCTGGGAAATGGATTTCCATGAAGATGTCACCCCTACGGGGCTGGGTCGTGCGTTGGGAACGGTTTTCTATTAAGATGTAGCCCCGATGGGGCTTTCCGTCCGTCAGGTTGGAGAGGAGAACACCCAAAAAACAATGGCTCGCCGACCATAATCACATAGATAGAAAGCTACGTAAAACACCAACACTAACACCGTCCTTTAGGGCAGAGATGAAGGCGCACAAGCCAAAAAGGACTTTAGCCGTGACGACCACAGAACATGGAATACAACCCTTAAATCATTGTTATTAAATGAATTATCGCTTTTGCCTTGATCTGATGACTTCCAATTACATCATCACGAGATTTCCTACATGATGCTCGGATGGCACGGTAGGCTTTGGAAAATCCGCCGGCAGACTATGACTACGAGTATCCAACCATTCCGAATCGTAGAAATATACCGCCCGATAGTGCTAAATGTAGCCAAATACGCTTGGGAGGGATGCAAAACCCGATGCCCCGTATCTTATTAACCCATAACTCACTTTACCGAAATGTAAAAACCTCCGCAAGAAGCTTTTTTTCTGATTACTTGACAAAAACTTTGTAAATTTTTATACTTATGCAAATCTTATATGTATAGTCACTTTTAAACCAAATACAACAATGGAAAAGCCTCAAGCCTCAAGCCTCAAGCCTCAAGCCTCAAGCCTCAAGCCTCAAGCCTCAACTTGAGAATAAAAGAAGGCTTAAGCAATTCTAAACTTAGCATTATTGAAGAAGAAGAAATTTTGCAAACCGCCATAGAAGACTATCTTTCACTTCTTGAAGAAAGGCTCCTTCCTATTGATACCCCTATTGAAGTAATAGAATTTTATTTTTTAGTACTCAAAAATCTTTTTAAAGGACAGCGTATTAATCAGTTAAAAGATGAATATGGTTATACCGGCCAAAATTTTTCCCGTTTGTTTGCAAAATGGGTTGGAATGAAACCAAAAGAATTCTGCATAGAGCATGCAATAACCATTGGGGTGTTTTTGTTACGTGAAACGTCTTGTAGCATTGGAGGAATCGCGTTGGCCCTTGGTTTCCAGACACAAGATGCCTTCGGAAAAGCCATAAAGCGTAGGCTTGGTGTTGGGCCATTGAGATTAAGGCGTGAATCCCCAAAAAACTGACTGAGCGTACACTTTTTTCTAAAGAAAAATCTACTCAAATATCCTTTTTTTTGATAAGTTAATAATTTATTTTGCTGTATAATTCGGTACGTACTAAATCATATTAAATTAATTCACTTCAACCTATAAAAAGAATACGCTTATGAAACAGAAAAGTAAATTTTTGTTGTTTCTTACAATGCTTACATTAGGTGGCTTTGCTGGAAACATATTTAACCCCTCTCAAAAGGTTCAAGCAGCGGTATATTGTGAAAAGGATCAATGCGAGAGATATGCTTGTGGGTTTTTATGGTTATCGTCTTGCGGCCGTTGCGTGCCAAATGGCACTCATACTACTAACTGCAATACAACAAGCTCGGAACAGTGTGAGACGCTTGGTTGTGGTAAATAGCAACCTTGGATTTTAACGTCCATAACCCTTTCTCATTTCAATAGTGGCGGAGAGAGGGTTGTGGGCAAATCATATATTAAAAATTTCATTTCAGAAGAATAAAAAATGAGAGCAATCAAAATTAAAACAAAAAGCCTTATGGACTTCCTTTTTATTGCCGTGATTGTTTTCAACCTAACCGGTTGCATCAAAGAAGGTAAAAATGATGTCGTTCATCCAACAGCGCAGAACATCATTGATAAGGGGTCAATCAATACCTTTATAGACAAAACCAATTTAATTCATCATGCGTTTTCAAATTATTTTGACAAAATAAATACAACAGTAATTGGCACTAATGATAAAGATAAAAAAGATTTTTTTGGTGAGATTATTGATTTGGAGATTGATAATAAGCATAATATTTGGATTGTTGATTCTCAAAACTCCCAAATAAAAATTTTCGACATGAATAAGAACTTCATTTCTGCATTTGGAAGTATTGGTGATGGCCCAAATGAATTTCGAAATATTGTGGGTATCGAAATCATCGGAGACTCTTTACTAACTGCGGAAGGACTTGGAAAAATTAAAATTTTTAAATTTAATTTTGAAAACAAACAAGAAACATTTAAACTTATAGACCAATATACAGTACATTCCATAGACGATTTTTGCCATACAAAGAATTATATATTTATATCCGGTGTACACACAAATGGAGCTTCTATCGAAAATGGTAATTATATTCATAGAATTAACAATCAAGGAAAAATAGACCTCTCCTTTGGGGAGTTATATAAATCAAAAAATTGGCTGGTATCATTACAATTAAGTAGAGGCTCTATCGAGTGTAATCCCGACAATAATTTGATATTAAGCAATATAGAACACGCTCCTTATATTCATGCGTTTAATGAATCTGGAAAAAAAACATGGATTGATCAAATAAAGCCATTTCAGCATGTAAGAATTTTGTCAGGCTATAGAGGAACGTTACCATATATTCAATTTCAAAATCAAGAAAATCATGATCGTATAATTAATTTTTCTATACTTGAGAATAAGAATATTGCCATTCAGATATTAGAATCAAATCAAGGGATTATAGAAAAGCTAAAAAGCACCATTAATCCCACACTTCCTCTTTATAATATTGTCCTTAATATAAAAGAAAATAAACCCATTTTAGTTAATAAAGGATTTGATTATAAAATTGAAAGTATGTCAGAAAAACATTTTGTTGGCTATCAAAATCATCCCTACCCACATGTTATCATTATTAAAAAATAATTTGACAGCAATTCTACTGTCACTGTGCCTATTCATAATTTCATTTTCATTTGTTTATTTTGACATAGACTATTTGATAAAAAAAAGAATCTTTAAAGATCTATTTGTAGGTTCTTATGCACCAACATATAATGCTAAATTAAAAAATGAATTAGCACTTATCTTTATTGCATCATCACATTGTTTTGCTTGTAATGTGCCGTATTTACCTGATTCCGTGACTTTGATAAAAACCAAACTTCAAAAAAAAGCAATAAGAGAAAGAAAAAATTTTGTAGCAATAGGCATAGGAGTAGATTTTGATGTAAATCAAGGTGTTGATTTTTTTAGTAGGTTTGGAAAATTTGATGAGTTAATGATTGGGAGAAAGTGGTTTAACATCGGTGCTTTAAAGTATATTTGGAAAGATTTTAAAGGTCAAGCTGTAACCCCACAGGTTATTGTCATGGAAAGATTAGTAAGCAACAAAAATGACACCAACGGTTATGGTATCGAAATGGAAAAGGAACTCATCAGGGTATATGGTAATAATAATAAACTGGTTGCAAGTCATGTTTTATTGACTAAGTCCTTTAAATTTATGAGGATAAAGGCGAGCATTTTGAAGGCAAGAAACATTTCTGCCAGCCGTTCATACCGTACTACTAATCGTCTAAATTTGTCTTCCCATGCAAATGTACGCTCAATCGTGAACCGTTTCTTGTATGATGCTTGATCTAAATTTACATCTAATTCTGCTTGAG